>JAKUPZ010000003.1 GCA_022449765.1 Dehalococcoidia bacterium
GAATGCTCCAGCAAGGCTCTGGCCATATCGTAATACTTTCTTCTATTGCCGCTCACAGGGGTTATGCAAATATGACTGGTTACGGAGCCACTAAGCATGCTGTTACAGGTTTTGCTCGTGCTCTTACGACTGAGGTCAGGCGTCAGGGAGTAAAGGTTATTAATGTCTACTGTGGACCAGTTGATACGCCCATTTGGGAAGGCTTATCGACTCCGTTACCGCCCGAAGAAATGCTAACTTCTGAAGAGGTTGCCACTAGTATATTCAACGCTATGACAATCTCGGGCAAACAAGTATTGGAAGATATCCTTTTGCTACCGCAAGCGGGGCTGTATTTTTAATGAACAATTACTCGATATGGGACTCAAGTGTTCGTAGAGTACGAAAGATCATAAGGCCTTGGGTCTCAAGAAGGCATGACCATGATGAAGACCACCCTGATGAAGGGGTAGCACTACGTGAAGTGGTTTTTGGTGCCAATGACGGCCTTGTTTCAAATGTTGCATTAGTAGCTGGAATAGCAGGGGGTACTTCTGATGCAGAGATAATTATTCTTGGAGGAATTGCAGGCCTAGTCGCTGGGGCTATTTCAATGGGCCTTGGTGCGTATGTTTCTACAAAAAGCGAACGTGATTTCCGTTCTTCGGAAGAATCTCGAGAGCGCTGGGAAATAGAAAACTTGCGCGAGAAAGAAATAGACGAAACTAAAAAGATTTTTGCCGAAAAAGGAATTGAAGAACCACTACTAAGCCAAGTTGTAGATGCAGTGACTAAGGATCACGAGCGATGGATAAAAATAATGATGACTGAAGAACTTGGCTTCCCTGACCACCCTCCTCGTCCAATTTTTTCTGCCCTAATTATCGGGTTTGCGTTCGCATTAGCGGCATTTTTCCCTGTTATGCCATATCTGTTTATGTCTGGTCAAAATGCGCTTATTGCCTCTTTCGCATTCACCGGCATAGCTCTTTTTGGGATAGGCAGTTGGCGGGCCGCTCTCAGTCGCGGGAACGCTTTGATCAATGGCTTAGAAATGATCTTTCTTGCAGGCGTTGGAGTAGCTATTGCGTTCCTAATTGGCCGTCTTATTGGTATTGCTATCTAACAATCGATTTACTGAGTCAAGTATGTCATTTTCCGTCACAATCCCTTCAAATCTATCTGTGATTACACCTTGATGGTCAACAATAAACGTCCATGGCTCACTTGGTAGGCGCCATTGCTCCATAGCTTCACTTTTAACTAACTTGCCCTCATTACGCGCTACCGCTAGATTCCAAGGTTCAATATGAATGAAAATCACTCGATCATCTAATGCCTTTTTCGCCGCTTCCAAAGTGTCAGTTACTGGCCCGCATAGCGCGGTAATACAAAATTGAGGAGACGCAAAAAACACCACAAATGGTTCACTAAGCTCCAATGCATCCGCTACTGAATACTCGTGCATCCCGTCCTGTAAAACTGCACGACTAGAAATCTCATTAAAATTATCTACCTGGGATATCGTTAAATTACGTATTGGAATTGCTGCTTCTCCAACTTTAGGAGCAGATCCTGTTTCTTTCACACGGAAGACAGCCTCTTCAGTAGGTGTTCCATCGGCGATGCTAAAGTTCAAAGACCAGATACCTGCTGAATCAAAGTGCACATCCTTAAGGATATATATACCTTGGAAATCTAAATGCAGATGCACTTCCCCGTCTGGGTGCTTGTGCGGAGTGATCCCTTTAATAACATGCCATTCTGGCTTTTTCTCATCCGTAACCTTCCAGCCTTCGTCTTCCAGCTTCGCTATTTTTACTACTACATCAGCATTTTCAAGAAAATCCCCATTCATTGAAACTAACCCAAATGGAACACGGTTTTTCCCTGGGATAAATTCAGAAGCGGCTAAAATCCCGCTGTATCGCAAATTATCTTCTATTGCAGAAGCACAGGAGCATAAAATTACTGAGAACAGTAGAATTAACACTAATAATTTCATAAATACATTAATTCTCTTGTGTATAAAGTGGTGGGCGGTAGAGGACTCGAACCTCTGGCCTCCGCGATGTCAACGCGACGCTCTAACCAACTGAGCTAACCGCCCTCATGGGGATATCTATTGTACACAGACTTTATGTGCAAGGTAATCTTTCAACAATCACCTAGGAAAAGCTTCCGATATTAGTGAACAATATGCCAAGATATATAACTCAGAAAATCGGATTAGCCTTATTCTCCATAGGTTTAATTGTTACGGTTCTAACGGCAACCTATGCACTTTACTTATACCTCTCTTCTCCTGCAGATGATGAAATTATAATTACTACATCATCTGCATACGATTCACTGTCACCAAGCCAGAGTGGAAACAATAGTCTCTACCCAGGTAACCAACTACCTGTAAGGCAATGGTCAGATCCAAGAGGAACATTCCCTCTTAATCAATTATCCGGCGGCCCCTTCGTACCTTTAAGCAGTATTAAACAGCCAATTATTCATGGGCTCCAGGGTAGGGCATTGGAAATTCAAATCCCTCAATTAAATCTTCAAGCAAGTATCGTTGAACTTGCATTGTCCAACCTAGGGTCAAGCCTTGAGTATGAAACTCCAAAATTTACTGTAGGCCATATACCCGCTACACCTAACCCTGGTTCTAAGGGAAGCGGTTGGTACTTTGGTCATCTAGATAATCCAGTGGGTGGCGAGGGCAATGTTTTTTCGCAATTACCTAAAATTGCAGAATTACTACGTACAGGTGATGAGGTTCATATATTGCTAAGTACTGAAAACGATGAATACCTCTACTCCGCCTACAAAACAGACTTACTACCAGAAAATGAATTAAAGATAACCAATTCTCTACGTTCCGAAGTAGTTCTTGTTACGTGTTTCCCTCGCTTAACTTATGAAAAGCGATTCTTAGTTCACGCTGAATTGATTGGAGTACGTTCTAAAACTTAGTACTTTTGGAGTTGGATCTTGGGTATGTATGCCGTAAAATTATCGCGTATCCGGTAATTCCTATATGCAATCTTCTAGAATCATTTTCCCCAAAATAGCATATGTAATGTTGATACTTATGAGCTCAGCATTACTAGGCTGCAGTGACGCACAGACCGATGAAGCGCCGAGTAGTACTGCATCTATTTTTGACACCTCAATTTCACCTTCATTGCCTATAGAATCACTCAACTCAGGACGAACTTTTTCCCTTCTGAAAGCAGACTGGAAACTTGATCCTATGAGACTGAATCGGCTTGTGAAGGCTGCTCGGCTTGAAGGAGGAATCTATTGGTCCGGTTACAATCAAGTGCAAATTGACGCTTGGTGCGCAGCATTTACTAATGAATTCGATGTCCCTTGTTCAGGCAGAGGGGTAAGCGCGAGGCAAATTATTACATCGCTGGCAGCGGAGAGTGACGCAAAACAGCCAAAAACAGATGTTGCCTATCTCTCAATGTCGCAAATGGCTCAGTATTTTGACAAAGGTCTAGCCTCTACTACAGATTGGGAGTCTTTAGGTATTAATCAAAGTAAAATTTGGTCTGATGGTGAACGCGGAAATGCAGTTGGCGTAATTCTGAGCCAGTACACGCATTTTGCTAATACCAATTACATCCAAGAAATGCCTGCTACCATATTTGATTGGGCAGACCCCCAATACAAAGGCCTCATTTGTGCACCAGATTTCCTACTTCGAGCGGGCAATGGTTTCCTAGGCCTACTTTATGATCCAGAGGTAATGATTCAATTACACCGACACCTAATTGACGAAAATGACATGCTCGTGACTAATGATTGCGATGCCCTCCTCGTATCGGGTGAACGACCGCTTACCTACATGGGGTATGGGTTACCCTATAATTTGCTTGATACCGGCTACATTGAGCCTTTCTGGAATCCCGGCTTAGGAGCTAATCTTTTTAGCCACGCAATTGCCGCAGACGCTCCTCACCCTAACGCCGCAAAACTATTCACTGCGTGGTCATCCTCTCAGCGTGCGGCAGATATATCTTGGCAATCCATTCGGCAGGGATGGCCAGCATATGGAACTCTCCACGAAGTAGCTCCTCATTTTGACTATGACAAAATGGTATTTGAAAGCACTGATACCTATCGCCTCCGCAGCGAACGAACTCGCTATTTCCAAGAGAAGCTATTTGAAGGTAAACGCTAGGCGCTACGCAAGTCGTATAATTATGTAATAGTGAGAATTACGCTCCATAAACATGCTTCTTCAGCGTGGCATAGATATCATCATGTCATTTATCCAGTTTCTGCATTATTAGGGATACTCTTATTCGTTGGACCACCTTTAGTATTTACATTTTTTAGTGCATTTCAAGTTCCGCCGGAGTCGCAACTTTTTATTTCCGATTCTTCGTGGGGGATTACAAACTTTACGAATCTTTATGCAGAGGGTGCTTTGCATAAAACTTTACTCGATACTGCAATTTTCGCAGGGGCCTCAACATTACTTGCGACCATAATTTCAATAATTTTTGCATGGTTAGTGGAACGCACTGATCTACGTTTTAAGAACATCGTTGTGGTTGGAATAATAATTCCTATTCTTGTACCACCAGTAATAACAACTATCGGATGGATTCTGCTTTTAGGTGAGCGTACGGGAATGATTAATTCATTGATCCGCACTGTACTGCCTTTCTTACAAAGTGGCCCCATAGATATTTTCTCTATGTTTGGCATGATTCTAGCCCAGGGCTTATCGTTAGT
This sequence comes from Dehalococcoidia bacterium, assembly GCA_022449765.1. Lineage (NCBI taxonomy): Bacteria > Bacillati > Chloroflexota > Dehalococcoidia > Dehalococcoidia bacterium. Next base: position 4,723 of record JAKUPZ010000003.1, read on the forward strand.
TCCGCTACTTTTTATCTTTTTCATTGCAGCTCTTAGAGGGTTTGACAACGTATTAGAAGAAGCTGCACAAGCATCTGGGGCCAATACTCGCAGGATTTTATTCTCTATCACGCTTCCTTTACTGAGACCTCATCTACTTGCAGGTGCCTTGATTGCACTTATCTTTTCAATTGAAGCCTTTGAGGTACCACTATTCCTTGCATTGGGAGCCGATGCGAATATTCTAGCGAGTAGAGTTTTCTTCGCGTTAAATGACGCTGCAGGAAACGCTCCAGAATACGGAACAGTAAGTGCTCTTGGGCTTCATTTTCTATTAATTACTTCAATTCTGTTTTATTTATATGCTCAGCTTGTAAGGAAATCATACTCGTACCGAATGATTCCTATGAGGAAATCTTCTTTGATTCGACTAGGTAAATGGCAATTACCAGCAATCGCAATTATTACACTTTTCTTCTTCGTCACAGTTCTTCTGCCCTTTGCGGTACTGATTTGGACCAGTCTTCATGATCATTACATCCAGCCATCTTTCAGCTCATTAAATCTAATTTCTCTTGATCAGTATAGGAATTTACTTGAAGATTCTCGCTTCTTACCTGCACTGACCAATACAATGATCGTCGTAACTGTAGCGCCTACACTTGCAGTATTTATTGCCGTGATCACAGCATGGTCAACGCAGCGCAATCTTGCTACAGCAAAGCTTGCAAAATTACTGGACCTACTAGCTTCATCATCAATTGCGATACCTGGTGTTATTGCAGCAAACGGGTTATTGCTATTTTATTTGCGCCTAAATAGTTTATTGCCTTTATGGGTACCGCTTTGGGGGACTCTGGTAGTACTAATATTTGCTTACACATACAGAATTTCAATAGCTTACAGAATCCAGAAAGCAGGCTTTGCGCAATTAGACACAAGATTAGATGAAGCTGCTGCTACAAGTGGTGCTGGGTTATGGGCTACCTTGAGATTTATCACATTGCCTCTCTTAAAGTCTAACTGGGCAGGTGCTTGGGTATTACTTTCGCTTTACTCGCTAAAAGAACTGACTCTGCCCCTGATAATACATAGTGGCGGCCCTCCTGATTTAATTAGCACATTAATCTGGAAGCTTTGGGGCTACGATACAGGGCAAGCCGCAGCTCTTGCAGTGATATCAATTTTCTTTACTGCAGTGTTTCTTTTAGGCATTTGGAAGCTAATTTGGAAGAAATCACGCTAGAATAGGCCGCTTTCTCTTGGCTATCGCCCTCGATTGCGATAGCATCCATAATTGCTGCAAACTATGGAGAAGGTGCACTCTAATGACGACAACACCAGTAAAACAGTCAATTACTGTAACAATAAATGGAAAAGCGTATACCAAAGAGATTCCAACTTACAGAACTTTGGTTGATTTCATCAGATACGATGTGGGGCTTACAGGAACAAAAGAAGCCTGTAGTGTGGGTGTCTGTGGCGCCTGCACAATTGAAATGGATGGCAATATTACCGCCTCATGCATAACTCTCGCGGTTAAGGCAGATGGTGCCAATATAACTACCATAGAAGGCGTTGCCGATGGCGAAAAGCTCCATCCTATTCAGGAAGCATTTATCAATCATGGTGGCTTCCAGTGCGGTGCATGTACGCCAGGCCAAATAATGGCAGCAAAAGCCCTTTTGGAGCACAATCCTCACCCAAGTGAACCAGAAATTAAAGAATGGATGATGGGTAATCTTTGCAGATGTACGGGTTATTATCAGATTATTGAATCTATCCAAGCCGCTGCGGAGGCAAACTAAGATGCATGATTTTGAATTTCACGCCCCTGCGTCCTTAGACGAAGCTCTTACTCTTCTTTCCAAACATAATGATGATGCAAAAATTATGGCTGGCGGAACTTCTCTAACTACATTATTAAAGCAGTCTTTGATTGCGCCGGCTCATATAATCAGCCTCCATAAAATCACGGAAATCAATTCAATTGAGGTTTCAGGAGATACTCTCAATATTGGCGGGCTGGTCACACAGCGTCAAGTTGAACTCTCCGATATCGTTAAAAAACACGCGCCTCTACTTGCAGATGCATATCGACGAGTTGCCACTGTCCGGATACGAAATGTTGCAACCGTTGGCGGTGGAATTGCACAAGCCGACCCTGCAATGGACCCACCCCCATCGTTGCTAATTCTCAATGCAAGCATAACTGCTACTTCATCAAAAGGCTCAAGAACATTACCTATCGAAGAAGTCTATGCTGACTACTATGAAACGACTTTGGAACCCGACGAGATTATCACTCAAATCCATGTACCCGCTCAACCTGCGGGATCAAATTGGACTTACATAAAATATCTTCCTAGGACGGAAGATGATTACGCAACGGTCTCCGTAGCAGCTATTGGAAAAATCACAAACGGAGAAGTAGCAGAAGCGCGAATTGCACTTGGCGCAGTTTCTTCTACTGCCATTCGCGCGGCTACTGTTGAAAACGCTCTAGTAGGAATGAAACAATCTAGCCTCACTCGCGAAAAGCTAAAGGAAATTTCGCAAACTATTGCGGAAATAGTTGACCCTACGGACGATCCGCGAGGTTCAGCGTGGTACAAAAAAGATATGTCGGTTGTTTTCGCACGAAGGGCACTTGAAGAAGTGTTGAAATAACCCAATTTCTTTTCTTACCACCAGTGAATTTCATCTAAATCAGGGCTAGATACCTCTGCTGCATCCCAAGGTTTTGATGGCAAGTATTTCCATGCTCCATCAGAAAACATTACTAAAATGTTCCCACTTTCCATATTTTGGGCTACTCGAAGAGCAGTATGCAGGGTAGCCCCGCAGGAAACGCCTGCGAAAATACCCTCAGCGTGGATAACTTGCCTTGCAGTTCTGATTGCATGGGAGCTCTCCACCATAAACCTACCATTCAAAAAGTCTAAATCTAATAATGGAGGAATAAATCCTTCTGATAGGCTTCGAAGTCCTTGTAATTTCTCTCCGAGGCGAGGTTCAACACCTACAATTTTTAAATTAGGCCATTTCTCTCGAAGTTTCTTGCCGACACCCATAATAGTGCCACCGGTACCTATCCCAGCAATAAAAACATCCACTTGCTTCATCTCATTAGCGATTTCTAAGCCAGTGGTGCTGTAATGGCAATTGACATTCGCTTGATTCGTGAATTGGCCGAGAGCGTGATAACCAGGAGTTTCCAGCAACTCTTGCGCCCTATTCAATGCTCCTCCCATTCCCGATTGAGGCTCCACCCACTCTATATGCGCGCCATACAAATTTAATATATCCACTATGCTAGGCACTATTCCTCTAGGTAAAACTACATGTACTTTATATCCACGCCTGGGTGCTAATGCGGCAACAGCAATCGCCGTATTTCCCGTACTAGCTTCTACAATCGTATCCCCCATTTTTAAATCGCCGTGTTTCTCAGCAGCTTCAATCATTGATAGGACGATGCGATCTTTTATGCTACCGCTAGGGTTTTGCCCTTCTAGTTTTGCAAAAATACGGACTCTCGGGTTAGGAGTCATCCTGGTTAACTCAACAATAGGTGTATTCCCAACCATGCCAAACAAACCTACTCGATTAATTTCATCCATCTCAAATACTTCCCTTATTTTTAAAAGACCGCAATTGGGCAGCCTTTATCGTTGACTCCTTCGAAAGACTATCTTTCAATAAAACAAAATAGAAAGAGTGTATTTTTGCCTCCATCAAGTAGCCAAACTATTCAAGAAACAAGCCGACGCAGATCAGTTTTACCATCCCAATTTTCTGCTCTGCTTACTTTCTCACTTTCCTTCGTAATTCTAATTCTAATTGGGACTGTTCTATTAAGTCTCCCAATTTCAACAGTCGAAGAGGAACAGGTATCGATAATTAATGCTCTGTTCACTGCAACATCTGCTGTCTGCGTAACTGGTCTGGTAGTTGTATCAAGTAATGACTATTGGAGTCCTTTTGGGCAATTTATTATTTCTATACTTATGTTTGTGGGTGGACTCGGAATAATGAGTGCTGGGTTGCTTATGCTTGTAGCAGTCGGACGCCGTATCTCCCTTACTCAAAGGTTATTGATTCGTGAAACACTTGGTGGAGCCGTGCCATTAGGAAACGTTACGCGATTAGGGTTCCTAATTGTTGCTTTTGCAGTATCTGTCCAATTTATTACTTTCATATTACTTTTCCTTCGATTAATTACGGATTACTCATTAGGGCAAGCCTTATGGCATAGCTTCTTCCATTCAATTTCCGCATTCAATAACGCCGGTTTCACCATTTTCCCTGAATCAACAAGCCTACAATCCTTCCAGTCAGATCCTTTCGTGCAAGGAATTATCGGTGTCAGTATTGTCTTAGGTTCACTCAGTTTCCCTGTAATCAATGAATTAGCTAGGCGACAGGGTTACCGCAGATGGACCTTAGATACGAAATTTGTAGTAATTGGCACATTAGGAGTCTGGGTTCTTGGAATTATTGCAATACTTCTATTTGAAGGCACGAATCAGCAAACTATAGGGAATTTACCGCTTGGTGAAAAAATAACAAATACGGTTTTTCAGGCGTTCACTTCCCGGACAGCAGGGTTCAGTACTATAGATTTTAGTGAAACACGTGCAGGAACTGATTTTATATTTATGCTTTTAATGTTTGTCGGCGGTGCATCAGGTTCTGTTGCTGGAGGCATTAAAATTAATACCGCTATGGTACTTTCAATTGCAGCCTTAGCCGCAATTAGAGGTCGGCCAAATATTGAGGTAATGAGAAGGGAAATTCCTTACTCGCAAGTTGCTCGTGCCTTAGCCTTACTTATACTTGCCGCAATTGGTGTAATTTTCTTCGTTTTAGCTCTTTCTTTCACAGAATTAGAAAAACTTGATTCGGGTATCTTTTCATTCAGGGACATTATGTTTGAAACCGTTTCTGCGTTCGGCACAGTTGGGCTCTCTAAAGGTATCACTCCCGAACTTTCAGAATTAGGTAAATTTGTTTTATCCATAGCAATGCTAATCGGTCGCCTAGGTCCTTTAACTATAATCTTAGGATTAGCATTTAAAGAAAAGAAACCTGTATATCGGTACGCTGAAGAACGCGTTAGAATTGGGTAATAGGGGTTTGATATGTCCCATCAAGTAGCAGTTATAGGAATGGGTAGGTTTGGAATAAGTCTTGCCTGCGAGCTCTATCGTATCGGGCATGACGTCCTTGCAGTTGACCGTTATGAAACACTGACTCAGCAAATGATGGGCCTAGTAACTTATTCGGTTACCGGTGATTCGACATCCATGCAATTCCTTGATGAAGTCGGTATCAGAAATTTTGATACCGCAGTAGTAGCAATTGGAGATATTCAAGCTAGCGTACTGACTACTGTGCTTCTCAAGCGTACTTTTGAAGTTCCCGAGGTGGTAGCAAGGGCAACTAACGAACTACATGGAAAAACGCTTGAGGCAGTAGGATCTGATCGAGTTATTTACCCAGAACAAGAAACCGGACTGCGCACTGCCCACAGCCTCTTCCAGCGTGAAGTACTCGAGTATATGGAATTAAATGATACGTTTGGTCTCAGTAAAGTAAGCGTAACCACTAAAATGGTGGGGCTTACTTTGGAAAAAGCAGGTCTAAGTACCATTTCTTCAGATGTAACAGGAACCACTATTATTGCGATAAACCGAGGTTCCATTCCTATATTAAGTCCCTCCAAAGACGAAGTAATACAAACAGGGGATGAGCTGATTCTTGCTGGTCCAGAGGATACTCTCGAAAAATTTGGAAACTAAAAACCTGAATAATGAAATACGACAAGTTGCTTACTTAGGGCCTCCTGGGACCTTTACTGAACAGGCTGCGGTCAGCAGCTATCCCTCTGCTCTTTTACTCCCTTACCCGTCAATTGGCGATTCAGCATTAGCAGTATTAAAAAATGAAGCCGATGCAGCTTTATGCCCCATTGAAAATAGCCTTCAAGGGGCAGTAACAGATACGCTAGATGCTTTATTGCATCAAGAAGGCCTACATATACGAGGGGAATTAGCTTTAAAGATTGAACATACCCTTATGGCAAAACCTGGTACAACGATTGCTCAAATTGAACGAATCTACTCTCATCCACAAGCCTTAGGCCAATGCCGAAAGTACCTTTCTGCATTGGGAAATATTGAATTAGCTGCTGCACTTAGCACTGCTGGAGCTGTGAATGACGCGTTAAACTCTGATATACCAGCGGCTGCGATAGCTCCAATAAGAGCAGCGGATCTCTACGGAGCTACAGTACTGAAAAAAGGAATCCAGGATGATAATAATAATTACACCCGCTTTGTGGTTCTGAGTAAAAATGACAGCCCTTCAACAGGCAATGACCTAACTTCCATTGCCATCTCTTTTTCAGAGGATCGTGCAGGTCAATTATTCTCAGTTTTAAAAGAATTTGCTGCACGTAACATCAATTTGACGAAAATAGAATCGCGCCCTACAAGACTAGGGCTGGGAAAATATTATTTTCTTATGGACTTTGAGGGGCATCGGACGGATACAGAAATTATTAAGCTACTCAACATTATATCAACACAAGCTTCACTAATGAAAATCCTCGGATCCTATCCAAGGCGGCATTAGCCCCATTCTTGTTTTTTCTTACTCTCGCCTTTTCCTTTACCTGATTTGTCCGATTGTTTTTTCGTCGACTTTCCCGTTAATCCAGAAAGGAAACTTGTAGCAAATCCAACAGCATTGCCTGCTGCTGCTGCAAAAGAAAGCCCTTCTTCCAAAGGAGTCACTATACGATCTACAGCGACATCGGAAGCTCGTTCTACGTTGTTAACTACCCGCCCTACTGACTTTATAACACCAAGTACGGCCCTAAAGATTAAGAATGCAAAGACAAAAAGAGCAAGCGCTACAAAAATCCCTACGATTAAATAGGCGCTAATCAAAATATCCGGAACATTATTCAAAAAGTCTTCCATTGTTTCTCCATCAAGCATATCTAGGCTAGCATTCATTTCAAAATGCTTCAATCTTACGTTGAGTGAGACATAGCTGTTATTTCGCTAAAAATTCGTAAATTGTAACTCCTGGGTTTTGGTAAATCACTTGTAACTGGAGTCCCTCCATCTTGCTAAATTTACCTATTCCTTCTGAATCAAAGTAAACTCGTTCCGTAGGTCCAATGTATATGTACTGAACCTCATATTTTCTCAATAATTTTTCAACTAATTCCAAATCCTCAGATTCATAGATTGTATATACATCCTGCTGCCTTTGCGTCACGAATTCAGGCTCTCTACCACCAGCCCCTCTCTGTTGAATCTGATGCCAATTCCATCCAAGGACCGAAGGTAATCCAGTGTATTTTGCAACCCGTGGGTACCATCTATATGCATGTTCAGTGACTCCTTCAAGAAATATGGGAGATCCTTTAATTTCCGATCTAATAAATTCAATAGCGGCCGCATCTTCTCTAAACCCATAAGGAGTATCATCTATTTCGCTAGAAGTAGGGCCAGGGTCAGTGTAAATCGAGCTATCTTGATAGGCTCGGCCGTTTAAGGACCATTCCTTGCCAGCATCAAACCTGTCTTTTACACGAGCGTAAGTTCCCATAATTGGGAAAATTCCAGAACTAATTATCGCTAATGCTAAGACAGTAAGCCAAATACTTTTATATGCAAGGACATTTCGGGTCCCTTCGAAATTTAACACTCCCTTTGCCCACATTACCCACAGGCCAAGACTGCCTGCAATTCCCCAAAAAATCCAAGCATTGAGGTAGAACTTGAATACGGTATTCATTCGATCGATATCATTTTCCGCCGTAACAAAGTCTACACCGACTCCAATGCCCAAGCTTAGTAACAGCAATGTAATCAAAAATATAGAAAACGGCATTTCAGGGTTAGATTTTTCTTTTAGCCATGAAAAACCAATAGCGATTATTGGTAGCAATAAAATAGATAGGAGTGCAGCATTTAACCATTCTTGGTATGGGCTGAAATTGAGAATAAGTATTCCTGTTACTACGAGAAGCGCACTAGTAAAATATCTTTTTCGCTTGAAATGAAACCGTTGGTAAAACTGCTGGCTAACCCATGAAATCGCAGTCAATACTAGCAGCGCATGAATCCCCCAATATTGCCAAACTTCGGTCCTCCATTGGCTCATCCTGAATCCTGAGAATGCAGAATCATAGGATAGATGGAACGGAAACCACAAAAGGTATGCAATGCCTGCAAATGCTACGCAGGCAGCGAAGCATTTGGCCAAAACCATTAGCAAATTAGGCTCTCTCCCTCTTAAATAAAACAGGAAAATTATCGTGCCAATACTAATCAGTCCGTACGCCGGAACATCCCATGTATTAATTGCAGCAAGGCTCCCTACTACCAAAGCAAGTACACTTACAGGAAGCAGTAATCGCGACAATAGAGCGTCTTTATATCCAGAGAGAATAAGGTTCAAAACTAAACCTATAATTAAAAGTTGTACAGGAATAGCGATAAGGTGTGCGTGAAGATCTGCAAACAAAAACGTCCAAAAAGGAAACTCTGTGATTGCTATTTCCCCTGGCATCATTCTGCTGCTGCGCCAATAATCAAAGGATCCAAAAGCTTCATTTTGCAGCACTCTTAGAAAGCCCTGCCCTACTTGAACAATCCCGTCAATATTTCCAAGCACCATTACAAAAAATGCCACCAACAGTCCGGCAAGGTACGCTGACGAATGTCTCACTTTCAAATTGGCTTTTCGCCTCATAGATTGAGCGAAGTTGTACCCTATGCTGAAAGCACTTGAAAACGCGATTGCAAAGAATGTAGGAATAGCTAAGTTGTAGGCTATCTCAGGGATTATTCCCGTTAATCGAATTATGGACGCCACTATGACAAACCCAAAGTAATAATAATTAATGAATCCGCCCGAAAACCATGGGTCATACGGAGGAAATACCGTGGACTTCACAACTGCAAGTAAATACGTAAAATCCATCGGCTTCTCCCCACCTCTCCATGGGTGCCAAAGCTCTGGGTTTGCAGCTCGTATAAGCACAAATGTGGAATATGCCAAAAGAAACAGTATTTCTACCTTCAGCAAATATCGCCAATTCCGACGAGCTAACTTCAGTAATTGAGGATTCCGATACAAAATCCCCGTTGATACGAACGTTATTATTAATACACATATTAGAATGCTAGCGCGAGAAAACTCCCATATTCCTGTACTAGCACCCCACCAAACCAACCAAGACACCAGTAAAAGACCTAATGGCCGAGCCAGTACAAACCCTCTGTCTGGTAACCATCTCATGACCTTTAGGGCAATAGGAATCGTGATCACATATATTAATTCAATAGCAAGTAGCCATATTAGCCATGGCGCGAGTTTGTTTAACCCATCATCCGAGAAAATATTTAACCACGTGCCACCTTCGTATTGGATTTTTGCAACATCAGCGGACATTAATGCACGCTCTGGTGAACTTGGCGCATTCGTTAAAAGAATCGTACGCAATTTTTCAACGTTAAACCTAGATTTGTTTTGCCAAATAAGAACTAACGGGCGATCATAATTGACTACATTCTCATCCGCGTAACCAAGATTGATGTTATAGAAAGAGTCCTCTATCCCTGGAATCAATTCTGGTCGAGTCACTCCAGCTCTGGTAAAAGGATCATGCGATAAAGTAATGCCTAGGAACGAAGGATTACGTGAAAATCCATGCACTAATTCATACCCTAATTCTCCTGAAAATAGTGCATGGTAATAGGCACTACTATAAGGATACCTGTCAGGCAATCGTGCAATACTTCCCCAAGGGCGATTACTATAAGACATAATGTAATCTGCATCAGACAAAAGATTTGTAATTTCGGTTACTTTACGTAAAGAATCTTGTTCATACATTGGTAGCTGAACTACTGAAAACTTTCCTAGATTTGGAAACCCTTCATCCCAGTGATTATCCGTAATTAAAAAGTCTCCAGAACGCGCATTAGCATTTATCCATTCTGAGGCTTGAATACCAGGGTGGCTTTGTTTATAGATACCGACGAAAGAGATCGCATAAAAGAACGTCAGAAGCAAAACTAAAGCTCCCGTTACCCACACTAAATAGGCGCCAAAGTGAGACTTCTTTCTAATCTGATAATAGAGCTGCACATACCAATAGCTGCCGAATAAAACCATCACTGGTAATACAGGAATTACATATCGTAGAAATTTAACTTCAAAAAAGGGAATGACGCCTACCAGCAAAAACAATACCCACGAGAGCAACAGCCAATTCTTGTAGGCTGGTTTTTTAAGTGCATGAACTGTAGTTGCAACCAATCCCCCCCAGGCAAGTAATCCGAGAGGTATACCTAATGCCCAAACGATTGTTTGTTGAAGTTCATACAATCCTGTACGAGTAGTCCCAACGTATTGCAAAGTATAAGGAACCAACCCTGCGGTACGTGCAATCCCTGTTTCCCATCCCAAATCTCCAAAGTACTTATGGAAATCAAGGAGAGCGTACGGCTGCAAAATTAAAAAAACAAAAAGGCTTGAAATGAACGCCAATAATACCGGAGTAAAATTTTGGCGGAGCGCTACCACCCATAGCCCCTTATCTTGATAATTCTTCCATATTAAATACACATAAGTCAGCCCAAGAGGGGCAAGTATTGGAGCGCTGCTACCTCTAAATGCAAAAGTAACACCTATCACTAGACCTAACGCAATGTGATCAACGAGTCGCCGCTTCTCAACAACGTTTAACATCCACCAAAACGCCATTATCGCAAGGAGCATCACAAAAGACTCTGGCCTATAGAAATGACTCACCTGAATATTAATTACCATCAGCCCCATCAATGCTGCGGCAAATAACCCTGTAGCGACCCCAAATAGTCTGCGCCCGAGAAAGAAAAGAAACGCGACAGAAATAGTATCTACTAATGCAGCAATAATACGGCCTGCCGTCGCCAAATCCTGAAGTCTGATCTCTTCCATAAAGAAATCTAACCCAAAGCGAACGGCCACTAAAAGGTAGATTATTATTGACCCCAATGGAAACCAATGAGGATTTAAAGGGCTTGCATCTTTATCAAAAAATACGCTCACCCCAGGTAAACCAGGGGCATCCTTCGGGAAGTCTCTATTTTGGCAAGATTGCCACCCTGGTTGCTCAGTCAAAGTTAAATGCATGCACTCAGCCCGCATATATATCGAGCGCTCGTCAGGATGGTAAAAATTTCCTCCATCCCAATCAAGTCCTTGCATACGCAAAGCAAGAGAAAGAAGCAAAATTAAACCCAAGATTATTTGGGTTTTCCTCTGCTTTATTAGGGCGCGGGAATTATTCAAAACGAAACCTACGCATAAAAATAAATACCCGGAGATCCAGGTTACTAGTCTCCGCTATATCTATTTATTCATAATCCTTTTCGCGCAATCATCGCAGTCAAATCTGAAGTTCGGCAGGAATAGCCCCATTCGTTATCATACCAACCTAGGACTTTTACCATTGTTCCTTCCATTACCATCGTCGAATCTGCATCAAAAATACAGCTTGCCGGGTTCATTTTGATATCGCTGCTCACAATTTGATCCTCTGTGTACTCTAGAATTCCTTTGAGAGGACCTTCCGCGGCGCTTCTAAATGCGTTGTTCACTTCATCAACTGTCACTTTCCTGCCAAGGTCAGCAACAAAATCCGTGATCGAACCAGTTGGAACAGGCACACGCAAAGCCATTCCATGAAGCTTGCCATTTAATTCCGGAATCACAACTCCCACGACTTTGGCTGCACCGGTATTAGTAGGAATTATATTCTGTGCTGCGGAGCGAGCCCTGCGCATATCAGAATGTGCTTGATCAAGTATTTGCTGATCATTCGTGTAAGCATGCACTGTGGTCATCAGTCCATGCTCAATGCCGAATTCATCATTCAAAACTTTTATTAATTGAGCAACGCAGTTTGTAGTACATGAGGCATTTGAAATTACATGATGGGTATCGGGGTCATATTGATCAGCATTTACGCCCAATACCAATGTCTTATCTTCGCCAGAGGCTGGAGCTGAGATGATTACCTTCTTAGCACCTCCCTCAATATGCCCAGCTGCTTTTTCGCGTTGCGTAAATATACCGGTAGACTCAATAACGATATCGACTCCTAGATCTCCCCATGGTAAGTCTGAGGGGTTTCTCTCCGAAAGCGATTTAATCAGTTTTCCATCTACTTCTATCCCCCCATCCACGGTTTTAACAGTGCCAGGGAATCTGCCGTAATTGGAATCATACTTTAAGAGGTGCGCATTAACTTCTGGAGCAGCAAGGTCATTGACTGCCACCACTTCTAATTCATTTGAATGGCGCTCTAGCGTAGCTCTCAATACCTGCCGGCCAATACGCCCAAAACCATTAATTCCAACCCTAGTACTCATACTTACTTTGCCTCCATAACTGTGCTTTTTAGCAATCCCAATGCTACCTAGACACTAAGCATTGGACAAGAGATCCCTATCGCCATCCTTGGAAAGGTTTAATACCAGCGTAATAACCTTCCGACTGCAATTCGTCTTCAATTCTCAGTAACCGGTTATATTTTGCTACTCTCTCACTTCTAGCTGGAGCTCCTGTCTTTATCTGACCAGCTGAAGTAGCAACAGCAAGGTCTGCAATAGTTGTATCCTCTGTCTCTCCAGAACGATGGCTGATTACTGCATTCCAATTTGCAGATTTTGTCATATTTATAGCAGCGAGCGTTTCAGTAAGTGTTCCAATTTGGTTCAGTTTTACCAAAACAGCATTACCTGCCTTCAAATCTATGCCTTGTGAAATTCTTTCAGTGTTAGTAGTAAATAGATCATCACCAACCAGTTGAACTTTCCCTCCTAGCTTAGAAGTGAGCATACTCCAGCCTTCCCAATCATCCTCTGTAAGACCATCCTCAATACTCACTATGGGGTATTTTGAAATCCAACTTTCGTAATAGCCCACAAGCTCAAGGTTCGATAGCTTTGCTCCTTCTTTTGCGAGAAAGTATTTGCCATCTTCGTAAAACTCACTCGCCGCAACATCAAGGGCAATAGAGCAATCCTCTCCAGGGCGATATCCAGCTTTTTCAATGGCTTCTATTAAAAGTTCAACCGCAGCTTCGTTGGTATCCAATGACGGAGCAACTCCTCCTTCGTCTCCAACGTTGGTCGAAAGGCCTCGGGCACCGACTATCGATTTTAATGATTGATAGACTTCAGCTCCACACCGCAAAGCCTCTCTAAATGAATCAAATTTCAGCGGCATCACCATAAATTCCTGAAAATCCGTGGAATCCATAGCATGTCGTCCTCCGTTCAAAAGATTCAGCATAGGGGAGGGTAACGTCACACCATTTCCCAAGTATCTGAAAAGAGGCACGCCCGTAGAAGCTGCGGCTGCATGCGCATTAGCTAACGAGACTGCAAGAGTGGCGTTTGCACCTACTTTTGATTTATCTGGAGTCCCATCCAGTGAAAGCATCGTATTATCTATTTCTTCTTGGTTCTTTGCATCAAGGCCAACAATACCTTTAGAAATCACTTCGTTCACATTAGATACAGCCTTTTGGGTACCTTTTCCTGCAAAGCGCAGGCTATCTCCATCTCGAAGTTCTAGTGCCTCATGGCTTCCCGTACTTGCACCTGAAGGAACAGCAGCCCATCCTTTAGAGCCATCTTCTAAGATTATCTCTGCTTCCACAGTTGGGAGCCCTCTAGAATCGAGGATTTCCCTTGCATGGACCTTTAATATTCGCGACATTCAATCACCATCACTATTTAAAATATTCAATTACTGCGAGCTAAGGCCGCATCAATAGCTTTATTGACTGCTTCTGAAGGAGAGCTGGCTATTTGCAGTCCTATCGGCAAATCCGAACGCTCTGGCAACTTCCAAGTTTCTAGCCCGATCACGGGGATCCCGTCCCCAAGGGCGTGACCTATCTCTGAAAGTGTTCCATACGCTCCGTCAATAGCAATTACAGCACGACCAGTTTTTACAACTATTATGTTCCGCGCGTATCCCATGCCTGTCATGATGGGAAAATCAATAAATTCATTCGACAAATTTGGATCGTTGCCAGGCAATATCCCAATCGTGATCCCACCTTCGGACTTAGCTCCTCGACATACCGCTTCCATTACGCCTCGTAATCCTCCACAAACAACAGCTACACCTTTTTTGGCAAGTAATTGACCGACCGAATAGGCCATATCAATTGCATGCTTAGGAGGATCTGCGCCACCAATCACCGAAATTATTAGAGTTCTAGGCTTTAAGGCTTCAATATTCAAAGCATCGTCTACCATTAGCCCAAAAATGGACCTAAAGCATTTGTGGCACTATCTATGGCAGTCATCAAAGGAAGTGGGTATATACCGATAAGAACCATACCAATAAAGAGCAGCCAGATCGGGATTGAAGCCACAATACTAGGAGAAACTCTCACGCTATTGACCGCCTCATAGACGTACATTTGCTTAATTATTCTGATGTAATAGTAAAGAGAAATTAAGCTATTAACTACAGCAACTACCATTAACCATGTCAGGCCTGCTTGAACTGCAGACGTGAACAATAAAAATTTCGTGACGAACCCTGCGTAAATAGGAAGCCCGGCAAGTGAAAAAAGCGACGAGGCCATTACCATCGCCATGAAAGGCGAACGTGATGCCAATCCACTAAATCCCTCAATGCTTTCATCTCCTTGCCCTACTTCAATTGCCATAATTACAGAAAATGCTGCAAGGTTGGTAAAGGCATAGCCACACATGTGCAAGATAACAGCATTCACACCATTTTCATTAAGTGAAATTAACCCAACGAGAATAAATCCAACTTGAGCGATGCTGCTGTATGCAAAAAGCCGTTTTATATTTTGCTGTACCAATGCTGTCAAAGTCCCAATAGTCATTGTGCCAGCAGCAAGTATGGCAAGTGGGAGTTGCCAATCATCCATGCTTCGATAACCCGCTTCCGCAAGAAAACGAATTAACAAAGCAATAACCGCAGCCTTAGACAGCACCGCTATAAAAGCGGTAATCGGAGTAGGTGCACCTTCATAAACATCGGGGGCCCACAAATGAAAAGGAACTAAGGACAGCTTGAAACCTATGCCTGCAAAGAATAATGCCAATCCTAAAATCACTGTCATTGATGGGTCGTTACCAGAGCCTCCCAAGAGAGCGCTCATTACGCTTTCCATGTACCTGAACGTTGTTTCGCCAATTGCACCGAAAAGAATAGCAATACCTAAAAGCATCAATGCAGAAGAGAGCGATCCAAGAAGGATATATTTAACTGCCGCTTCTGCAGAACGACCATCTCCTCTACTTATTGCAACAAGTACGTAGAGGCAAAAAGCCATTACTTCTATGGAAATATAAGCCGTTAGCAATTCACCAGAAGAAGCGACTAAATCGGCCCCTAGTACTGCAAAAATTATCAGCGCATAGAATTCCCCAGGGTTTCTAATTTTACGATATACATAATCAATCGAAATTAATGTAACTGCAGCGCCAATTCCCATTGCCAAAATTTTGAAAATTAAGGAAAACCCATCAACAAAAATTAATTGTTCGTATAAATGCTCAGGATCTACTGAACGATTCGCAAAACTGTATATTGCAATAAAAATAAGCCCAATGGAGGCCAGCAGAGCCAATGTCAGGTTGTGCGCTCTCCGAGAACGCCAAGGAATTGAAAAATCGGCAATAAGTACTACAAATCCTAAACCGGCAATCAAAAATTCTGTTATTAAAAGTCCAAAATTAGGCATTATTAGGACATCCCTCTCAATATCACATCTACACTAGGCCTAATAACATCTAAAAACGGAGCCGGGAAAATTCCAACGACAACTATCGGGGTAAGTAAAAAGGCTCCAACCCCAAATTCTTTAGGCGATAAGTCTTTTAAACTTTCCCACTTAGGGTCAATAGGACCAAAGAATACCCTCCCTATAAGCCTCAATATGTACGTTGCGGTGATTGCTGCACCAATAATCCCCAGGACCCCAAGTATAGGTTCCGTCCGAAACGTCCCAATGAAAACCAATAGCTCTGAAACAAATCCACTCAATCCCGGTAGACCCAGTGAAGCTAACCCTGCCACAATAAAAAACCCTGAAGCCCAACCCATTCTTGCAGACAGCCCATTTAACACTAGGGTATCGCGGGTATGAGTTCGTTCATAAATAGCTCCAACAATTGCAAAAAATAGAGCGGTCATAACTCCATGAGAAAACATCTGTAGTGATGCTCCTGTCAGGCCAATTATGTCAACCGTACCTATCCCCATAAGAACATACCCCATATGGCTCACACTGGAATATCCGATTACATATTTTAAGTCTGTCTGTGAAAGAGCAGAAACTGCGCCATAGACAACGTTAATTGTCCCGAGTATTAACAACGCCAAAGACCATGTCTCAAATCCTTCAGGCAAAAGCGTCATCCCGACACGGATAATCCCAAATGCTCCTAATTTCATTAATACGCCTGCATGCAACATGCTTACGGACGTAGGTGCAGCGACGTGTCCATCAGGAGACCAAGTATGAAAAGGCCATAAGCCAGCAAGTAAACCAAACCCAATCATCATCAAAGGAAATACTATATTCTGAAAATCTTTTGAAAGAGGTGCATCGGATGATTGTATTAACTCTCGCAACTCAAGCATATTAAAGGTGAGAGAACCAGTCTGAACATAAATCGTAATAACCCCTATCCAAACTAAAACACTTGCCGCCACAATCATCAAAACTAATTTAAGTGCCGAGTATTCTTTGGTCCTAGAAAAGTTTTTGAATTTAGAACTTGATCCCCAAACCGCTATCAGCAAATACATTGGCACAATTGCCAATTCGTAAAAGAAGAAGAAAAAGAACAGATCAATAGAAACGAAAGTACCGTAAACACCCGCAATCAACGCAAAGAGCAGTATGTAGTAATTTTTCGGTTGTTTTACAACATTGGTTGCGACCACAAGCCCAGTAACACTTACAATACCAGTTAGTAACACCATGAGTGCTGCAATTCCATCAACACCTAAACTAAAACCTATGCCAACACTCTCCAACCACTCGTATTCTTTTACAAATTGGAAGTCGTCGGCACTAGAGTTCTGATCAAATCCGATAAACACATATGCAGAAGCGAACATTAATAGCGCTCCAGCACTAATAGAAACCCATCGTATTGCCATAACCCACGCTGCAGGAGTAACCATTAACAGGGCCGCAGTTAAGGCTGGTAGGAAAATTAGTATTTCAAGAATATAACGATCCATGAATATCAGTTACTCAACCTAATGAAAAGTATCAACGCACATATTCCAATTATCATCCCCAAGCCATAGTCCGAAAAAAATCCTGTTACATGCCTTCGTAATCTATGACCTAGCTGAACGGTCACAAGCCCAGGAGTATCAACTCCTAAATCATTAACAATTTTTCTGTCAAAGTGACCAAGCAGTTCGCTACTGGTGTTTACGATTCTCTTCACAAGCCATTCATATAAATGATCCATATAAAAGCGATTAATTAAAACCCTATGCAGAGGTTCAAGCTTCATAGACACCGTGTTTAACAATGTATGATCTTGTACATACAAACGATAACCGAGCAAGATGCCAGAGAATGCCAAAACTACGCTGATCCCCATCCAGACAAAGTTGAACTCAAATGCATGTGGATGCCCAGCCGAATAAACAAACGACCCTATCCCTCCATACCCATCAAATAAGGGCAATGCCAAAAAGCCCGTACACAAAGTAAGAATTGCAAGAACAGCAATAGGTGCAGACATTACCCTAGGAGCTTCTCTCACATCCTTATTGCTCGCCTTTATGTCTCCACCAAATACTAACCATCCAACTCTAAACATATATAACGCACTTATTACTATCGCGATAAGTAATAGAATTAGAAAAATTGGATTAAGATTCTCTGCAACTGACAATACAATCTCGTCTTTACTCCAAAAAGCATTCAATGGAGGAATTCCTGCTAAGGACAATGCTCCCACCAAAAATGCCGCAGAGGTAATTGGCATCCGCGATCTCAGCCCACCCATTTTTGTAATGTCGGTTTGGTCATGCATTGCATGCATAATTGAGCCTGCAGTAAGAAAAAGCATTGCCTTGGCAACCCCATGCATAAGCAAATGAAACACAGCTGCTGTATACCCCCCCGCACCGAGTGCGAGCATCATAAAACCGAGGTGGCTCATTGTAGAGTACGCCAAAATTCGCTTCAGATCTGTCATAACCAGGGCCATACTAGCCCCGGCCAGAGCAGTAATAATCCCCACTATTGCGATTGCTAATTGAACACTCTCAACGGCCTCGAATAAAGGAAATAGCCTTGCAACAAGAAACACACCTGCAGTTACCATGGTCGCTGCGTGTATCAAGGCGCTTACAGGAGTCGGACCTTCCATCGCATCTGGAAGCCACACATGCAATGGAAATTGAGCTGATTTCCCCATAGCCCCAAAAAATATTAAAAACGCACTTACAGTCGTAATAGACTGATCAGTCTCAGCTGCCGTAACACTGTTTAATATTGTAATGATGTCAAATGACCCAACTTCGACTACCAAAAGAACAATACCTATCAATAAGCCCACATCACCTACGCGCGTTGTGATAAATGCTTTTTTTGCAGCTTGTGATGCGGAAGTTCGTTCGTACCAAAATCCAATGAGAAGGTAGGAACATAGGCCAACCAATTCCCACCCTACGTAGAGAAGCAATAAATTATCCGCTAGCACCAAAGTCAACATACTCGCTGCAAAAAGAGAGTGTGCAGCGAAATACCAACCTATTCGAGGATCATCTCTCTCCGTGCCTCCTACATGCCGGCGCATATATCCCAGCGAATACAGCTGTACTACTAATGAAATAAAAGTAACGAGTACTAGCATCACAACTGTCAGAGGGTCAATAATAATCCCCCATCCAACAGCGATAGAACCTGCACTAAACCATTCTCTGGGATAGTGGTATAAAGCTGGGCCTTGATCAATTAAATCCAACAAGACCACCCAAGCACCAAGGAAAGCTAATAATGCTGCAACTACAGCAATATATTTTCCTTGCCAGGGTAAGTAATTGCGAAAAAGAGCAAGCGCAAAGAAAGCGCTAATTCCAAATATTGGTATGACCCAGGCTAGCTCCACGTTATCCCTTCATCTCTGTAATTTCATCGGTGTTTACAGAATCACGCCTTCGATAGAGTCGCATAACTATAGCGAGGGCAAGACCCACCTCGGCAGCGGCAATTGTAATAACAAAAATAGCAATTACTTGACCGGTCGCAACGCTCGCTTTGCCATACGATGCAACCGCTATTACGTATACATTGACCGCATTAAGCATCAGCTCTATGGCCATTAATACAAGAACGCTACTGCGCCTAGCCAACACCCCATACAATCCAACGCAAAATAAGAGTGCACTGAGCAACTGGAAATGAAGTAATGTCACTCTACACCTCTACGTCTCTGCCTCTTAGATCTTGAGGATTTTGAAGCACCAGAACCACCCGATTCATTAGATTTCGGTAATTTCTTTCCTATAAAAGGTATTTGCAGTAGAGGTTCTATATCCGGAAAAGTTTCATCTTCCTCTTTATCTGTCCGCCCAATAACGATCGCTCCCACCAAGGCAATCAGCAAGACAATAGAGGCTATCTCAAAAGGAATCACCCAATCGACAAAAAGAGTTTCTGCCAGCTTATCTAAGCTAATTGATTGCAAGTTTTCACTTTGAAATTTCTCTGCATCCGTTACAAACGCAAACGCCATAAACAAGAAAAGAATTAATGCGGCTGCAAGTGCAAATGGGCGCCTACGATTGTCTGACTGGTTCTCAAACTCCTCATTCTTCGTAAGCATTAGAGCAAATAAAATTACGATAGTTACGGCACCGCCGTAAATCAATATTTGAACCAGTGCGAGGAATTCCGCATATAGCAACACAAAAAGGCCTGCAACTCCTGCCAATGAAAGTAAAAGGAAAAGAGCAGCATGTACCACATTCCTGGCACTTACTACTCCTATAGCTGAAAACAGCGTAACTGCCGCAGCCAAATAAAAAGCCAATTGCGTCACTTAGTTCTCATCCTCCGCTGGTTTTTCTGGATTAGCTTTTACCAACGTCATGGGTGCAGAACTAGTAGCTTTTTTCTTCAACGCAACTCCTGCAACATTTTTTTCAGGGTTCGCAGGGGACCAGTTGCTCGCATCCATATATCTACGTCCTTGCACTAATAAGGTTTCAAGGTTAGCCCGAGCACCGGCTCGCGCAAAGCTAGCCAATTCATGCTCGTATGACATTTCGATAGCATCAAAAGAGCACACATCTACACAAATACCACAAAGAATGCATCGATTTAAATTAATCTCAAATTCTTGAATTATTTTTCTTCTGTGACTAGTTCCTTCAGCGTATTGGGGGTTGTCATACATCACTGCTTTCATGCATTGAGTAGGACATTCACGGACGCATACCATACAGCCTGTACAGAATGGCTCTTCTGCCGTTTGGTCTGTTAATAATGCGGGAAAACCCATATACCTAGGTTGAATCTGCAAATGCTCTTCAGGGTAATGTGCTGTCACAGGCCGTTTAAATAACCAGCCCAAAGTAGTTAGAAGGCCTTTTACACTAGCTATCATTCGATGGCTCCTTGATTCTCTGAACAGCATTAACCTGAACTGCTCGCTCAGCATACCTCCGTGCAATAGCGAGTGTGCCCTTGCGCTGGAAGCGTATTTGAATAATTGCAGGTATCGCTATTAGCACCAATGACATCACTGTCAATGTCCACACTGGCCATCCATAAAAAATTTGCACCGCAGTGGCGAAAATACTTGCAAAGGCGAGAGGAATTAAAACTTTCCAACCAAAGCTCATTAATTGATCAATTCGAAGCCGTGGATATGTAGCCCTAATCCAAAAGATTATTGATGCAAGAAAATATGTCTTCGCTACAAACACTAGAAGAGCCAAGATCATTGGCAGGTCTGAAAATGGCCAATTCCAGCCGCCAAGGAACAATAATGCTCCAAGCGCTGCTATCACAAAAGTATTCACGTATTCTGCGAGGAAGAAAATAGCCCAATGCGCTCCGCTATATTCCACAAAAGGACCACCCACTACTTCTGATTCAGCAAAGTAAATGTCAAATGGCGTTCGCCCAACTTCAGCCAAACCTGCTATCAAAAACACCAAAAAAGCTAAGGGCTGAATCACAATATAAGGCACTTTTGCTTGAGCATCCACTACCGCCAAAAAATTCATTGAATCCGTCATCATCACCACCACAATAACTGCCATAATGATCGGAATCTCGTAGCTAACTAGCTGAGCTGCAGATCTAAACCCACCCAAAATTGCATATTTACTATTCGAGCTCCACCCCGCTAAAACCAAGCCCACAATACTTAACACTGAAATCGCAATAAAGAAAAACAAACCTAAGTCCAAACTCCTAACAACCAATCCAGGAGAAAGTGGAATAGTAATCCATACAACGAAGCTCGGGACAAAAACTAGCAAAGGTGCAACATTAAACAAAATTTTTGAAGATTTATCTGGAGCAACATCTTCCTTTGTTACAAGTTTGATTCCATCAGCTACGACTTGCAAAAGGCCCAATGGCCCTACACGAGTCGGGCCAACTCTCCCTTGCAAGTGCCCTAATTCTTTCCTTTCAAGCCAAACTAATGAAATCCCAAATATTGTAACCATAGTTAAGAGAGCAAATAGCGCAATTACAATTTTCAGGATTAAAAATACCGTTAATTGACTAGAGGGATCACCTAACAGGTTAACGCTTATTACAAAAGCGGAGATGATCGCCAAGAACCCACCTAATATAATTGCGAAAAGCAATAATTGAGCAGGCAAACTCCTCATCTGTCTACCTCGCCTAGAACAATATCTAAGGAACCCAATATAGATACAGCATCTGCAATGTATGCCTCTTTCATCATTGGGCGTAATGCTACCAAGTTGCAAAATGAAGGAGGTCGCACTTTTACGCGATACGGCTTATCACTGCCGTCACTCACCAAAAACACCCCGATATCCCCTCGAGGATTTTCACCATGAACGTATACTTCACCCTTTGGAGGACGCACTATCCTACGTATTTCTGCAATTACAGGTCCTTTTTCTATTTGCTCAAGGCATTGGCGTATCATTGCGATTGATTCATTGCATTCCAGAACTCTCATATAATACCGGTCCCAGCAATCTCCGTTCTCTCCGATAGGAACCTTATAATTCAGGTTCCTATAAATTTCATACGTATCATCTTTCCTTACATCATACGGAACACCACTAGCCCTTAAGCTTGGGCCCGTTAATCCACAGGAAATCGCCATAGCGGCGTCAATTTTTCCGACCCCTTGGGTTCGCGCAAGAAAAACTTCATTGAAAGTCAGTAGCCTATCTAGCTCTGCCACTCCATGCTCAACTCTATCCAATACCTCGCGTGTGCGCTGCATGAAATCGACAGGAACGTCCTCTTTCACGCCACCTATTCGAATAAAGTTATGCATCATCCGAGCTCCGGTGACCGACTCGAATAAATTTTCAATCCTTTCACGCTCTCGAAATCCATACATTATTGGGGTCATTGCCCCTAAATCGATAGCGTATGTACCTATGAATAATAGATGACTTGCTAGACGATTCAACTCAGCCAAGATTACTCGGATATATTGCGCTCGGGCTGGAACATCAACAGCCATTAATGACTCTACCGCCCGACAGAATATTAATTCATTATTTAAATTCGAAACGTAGTCAAGTCGATCAAACAACGTTATAACCTGACCGTAATTTTCGTTTTCCGCGAGCTTCTCGGATCCCCTATGTAAATAGCCGATATGGGGAGTTACGTCTATCACTTTCTCTCCATCCACAGTGAGCATCATCCGGAAAACGCCGTGCGTCGCTGGGTGCTGAGGACCCATATTAAGCATCATATCTATAGTTTCAAATGCTTCTTCCGTAGTCACAGCTACCACTCCTCATAATCGTGAAGAGGGAAACTCCTTAACCCAGGGTTTCCTTCAAATCCATCAAATAGCAGTAGGGGGGAAAGATCGGAGCTCCCATCAAATTCGACCCCAAACAAATCCCGTGTTTCACGCTCATACCAATTAGCTGAAATCCACAAATGTTCCAACGTACTAACACGTGGCTTTTCAGCAGGAAGATGAATTTTCAGAAGTAATTTTTGGTCGTTCTGAATAGAAAACAGTACGTAATTGATCTCGAGATAGTCCTCGTAATCTACGGCAAAAAGACAATGCAGCATATCCATGCCAAGGTCCTTTTTACACATACCTGCAATAGCAGTGAGATCATCTTTCTGGATAAGAACACTAGGCATATCACCACGGCCGCCTGAAGTTACTTTATATCCAGCCAAAGCCTTATCCATTATTTTGGAAAACTCCTGCCCTTTTGGATTCAAGCCGTCCACTGCTGTTTCTGAAGGCTTACCAGCAGTAAGATCAACTATTGATTCATCAAGCTTTTGGTTATCCGTTGGACGTTCTGTCATGCGCCTCGTTCTCTAATTCAGTAGCGGTTTCAAGGTTAATGGGTGCGCTTCTATACCCATTTTTAGCATCAAATTTAATTTTCTCTTGCAATTTCATAATTCCATCCATCAAAGCTTCTGGCCTTGGGGGGCAGCCCGGTATAAACACGTCAACCGGTACCAAATGATCTACACCCATAACTACGCTATATGAGCGGTAATATGGTCCCCCGCTAGTAGCGCAAGTACCCATTGCAATAACCCACTTGGGGTCAGGCATTTGCTCATAAAGAAGCTTTATAGGCTCTGCCATTTTCTTAACTACCGTCCCAGCAACAATCATCACGTCGGATTGCCGAGGCGATGGCCATGTGACAACGCCAAACCTATCCAAATCATGATGAGCCATATGAGTAGAAATCATTTCAATTGCACAGCAAGCTAACCCAAAGGTCAATGTCCAAAGTGAATTGCTTCTGCCGAGCGCGGCTAATTGATCAACCGTCGAGGTAACCACCCCAGGTGCAGCACTTTTCAATAAATTAGGAGCCGGCGTATTCCCTCGTCCTTCTGGATTAGATGCATTCTCAGGGCTATCAAAAAACCGGCCTTCACTGTCACGATGCCACGCAGAAGGGCGAAAAATATGAAGCTCGTCTTTGTTGTTACTTTCTATCGCCAACGTAAAACTCCCTTCCGCCATGCATAAACAACTCCTAAAAGTAAGATCAATATGAAAAGGATCATTTCATAAAACACGTACGAAGGAATCCCTTTGTCAGCAAAAACTATAGCCCAAGGGAATAGAAACACGGCCTCTACATCGAAGATCAGAAAAAGGATTCCAAAAATATAGTAGCGAACATTGAATTGCGTCCAATTCAATTTTGTGGGAAGAATCCCTGACTCGTATGCTATACCTTTCTTTTCCGAAGGGCGGCGGGGCGAAATTAACACAGACGCAAGCAACATAAGTCCCATTGCGCCTAGCCCGACAAGAAAAGCTAATACAACTACTGTCCAGTTAATTACATAACCATCAGACATGATTTCTGTATTGCACCAAAGCTATTTTGCTTCCTCAACTATATCCGAATGATAACTAATATTTATAGCTATTAGTTATCATTTCAATAAGGTTTAGCTTATGATTTAACGTTCATGATCGTATCGAGATCTTTATCTCCTCGTCCACTCAAGCAAATCAGCACGTTTTGATCTGATCGAAGACTAGGAGCGAGGGTATTAATTACATACGCAACAGCATGGGAAGATTCTAAGGCCGGGATTATGCCTTCGTATTTACAAATCAATTTAAACGCCTCTATGGCATCGGTATCCGTAACATTTACGTATTCAGCACGACCCGAATCTCGAAGCCACGCATGCTCAGGTCCAACCCCAGGGTAATCAAGGCCTGCAGAAATACTGTGCGTATCCTCTATTTGCCCATCGTCATTCTGAACAATGTATGACATTGAGCCATGTAATACACCTAACCTGCCCCCTCCAATTGAAGCGGCATGCATATTGGTATCGACTCCATGTCCTGCAGCTTCAACGCCTATTAATCTTACAGACTCATCGGGTATAAATTCGTAAAATTGCCCAATTGAGTTAGAACCTCCACCGACGCACGCAACAACAGCATCTGGAAGCTTGCCTAATGTCGTCAAAACCTGCGTCCTCGATTCCTTACCAATCACGCGCTGTAAGTCTCTTACCATCATAGGATACGGATGCGGTCCTACAGCGCTCCCAATAATGTAATGAGTATCTTCTACGTTAGTTACCCAGTCTCTAATGGTTTCACTTACCGCTTCTTTTAATGTACGTGTTCCTGAGGTTACGGGACGAACTTCTGCACCTAGCATTTTCATCCTGTATACGTTAGGTGCTTGCCTGCGAATATCCTCTTCTCCCATGTAAACAACGCATTGCAGATCTAGAAGCGCACATACGGTTGCCGTTGCAACCCCATGCTGTCCGGCACCAGTTTCAGCAACTATACGACTCTTGCCCATGCGCTTTGCAAGTAGACCTTGCCCTAACGCATTATTGATTTTATGAGCTCCGGTATGCGCAAGGTCCTCTCGCTTTAAATAAATACCCGGGCCCCCTCCCAATGAAGTTAGTCGAACGGCATAGTGCAGAGGAGTTGGACGTCCTACGTAATTACAAAGAAGATTGGTCAGTTCAGCTTGAAAATCTTCATCGACTTTGGCTGCAAGCCATGCTTCCGTCAATTCATGAAGCGCAGACATCAAAGTTTCGGGAACATACTGCCCTCCAAATATACCGAATCGTCCATTGCTATCCGGCAAAACGGTCATTACGTTCTCCTAAAAAACCTAAATAGGCTATTACCCTTCTTCGCAAGGTCCCTGCCTCTTACTACTGCAGCAAAATCTATGATTTTGGCATGATCTTTCTGGCCATCAGTTTCAACTCCGCTGGAAGTATCGACTCCCCACGGGCGCACTTGATCCAAAGCCTGCCCGATATTGTCTATCGACACCCCCCCTGCAAGAGTCATTTCAAAAGAGTTGGCTAAATCTGCAGCTAGATCCCAATCAAAGCTTTGGCCAGTACCGCCAAATTCACCTGAAACTTTCGTATCAATTATGATTTTATGTCCAGCAAGCGCATGCCTTTGCTGCATAAGCATAATTCTCGGCATTTGAGCAGCTATAGGAACCAAGGGATCCACAGTGATTACTTTATATATAGGAATGCTTATATGAGAGCAGTAGTCCATACTTTCATTCCCACAGAGTTGAACAGCGTCAAGCTTAAGCATCTCTATATATTCATTAACTTGTTCAAAGGGCTGGTCTGCAAATAATCCAACAAACTCCGGTAAGTCCTTGGACTTGCTTCTGACTTCTTTCAATACTGCCCCAGCCTCCACAACATTTAAGCTACGAGCCACGCCTTCAACAAATACAAGGCCTATTGAGTCAGCGCCTGCCTCTATAGCAGTTAGGATATGCTCACTCGTTCGAAACCCGCAGATCTTCAAGTGTGTCACTTTACACTCCTGACAATTCTTGAACCTTCAAAGCTATATTATCCGCCTTCATTAATGCCTCGCCAACAAGAATTGCATTAATCCCTTGTTTCTTTAAGGGGCTTACGTCAGCAGAGGAATTAATTCCACTTTCAGCAATAATTATTTTCCCTGCGGGAATATAAGGTCGTAATTCTATTGCGAGGTTAGTATTAACCTCAAATGTTTTGAGATCCCTATTGTTAATTCCAATTATTTCTGCCCCATATTTTAATGCAATCTCTAATTCCGCATAATTATGTACTTCTACCACGCACTGTAACCAAATACTTTTTGCAACCGAAAGCATTTCGCCCAATAAAGTTTCATCAAGTGCGGCAACGATCAATAATGCCGCGTCGGCTCCATTTGCTCGTGCTTCAAACAGCTGATATGGGTCCAGTAAAAAATCTTTCCTTAGTATCGGAGTTCTATGCTTCTCTGTACTTGCCTTTACCTGCCTCAAGTGGGCGAGACTCCCTTGGAAAAAGTCAGTTTCAGTCAGAACTGAAACTGCAGCCGCTCCATTTTCGCAATACGTTGAGGCTAACAACGCAGGATCATATTTTGTTGCAAGCAAACCTTTAGACGGTGAAGCCTTTTTAACTTCCGCAATAAGCCTCACTTTTTCACCCATTAACGCTCCACTTAAATTAAAAGGAAAAGGCGTTGTCTTAACTTGTGCCTCAAGTTCCGTCAATGGAATTGTCTCTTGATGACTTACAATTTCTTTCCGCTTAGAAGAAAGAATTTTTTGCAGGAAAGTATCTTCAGCCATCCTTATCAAGCCTCTGAGTGAACTCTGCAAGTTCAGCAACTTTATTCATAGCTTCTCCAGAGTTGACAACATCTCGTGAAAGCTCTACCCCTGATTTTAGGCTTTCAACTTTCCCAGAAGTAAACAAGGCAGCTGCCGAGTTTAGGAGAACTATGTCTCGCTCCGGAGAGTCACTAGATGAGAGTGACACGTCAAATTTTTCAACCCCATCCTCAGTAGTCTCAATTTGTAATTGTGCAAGATCAGCCAATTGAAGACCTAATTCTGTGGGATCAATCCTAAAATGCCTCACGTTTCCTTGCTTTACCTCCCATACCTGAGAAAAACCGGTAGTAGTGAGCTCATCCAAACCATCATCTCCTCTTACTACCCAAGTAGACTTGGTACCTAGGTCCGCTAAAACGTTGGCAAGAGCTTCGGCAACGTCATAGCTAGCATCCTTAGGCTGGGCAACACCCAATACTTGATATTGTGCCCCTGCGGGGTTAGTTAATGGGCCAAGAAAATTAAAAATAGTCCTAATACCAAGTTCACGACGAGGCGGCCCAGCGAAACGCATAGCTGGATGAAAGGTTGGAGCAAACATGAACCCGATGCCAATCTCGTCAATACATCTAGCAACTGCACCAGGCGATAATTCCAGTTTTGTTCCTTTGCTTTCTAAAATGTCTGCTGCCCCCATTCTTCCCGAGGCAGCCCTATTTCCATGCTTAGCTACTTTGATACCTGCCGCAGCGGTAACAAAAGCAGAAGCAGTCGAAATGTTAAAAGTGTTTAATCCATCACCACCGGTGCCTACAATATCTATTACTTCGCCGACAATATTCACTTTTAAAGATTTTTCACGCATTACTTTAGTCATGCCCAAAATTTCTTGAACCGATTCGCCTTTAAGCCGCAGCGCGACCAAAAATCCTGCAATTTGAGTTGGCGTCGCTTCTCCAGACATAATGGCTTCAGCGGCATCTGAAGCCTCTTTTTCAGTAAGTGCCTTTCCTTGAATTAGTAAATTAATTGCATCCTTAATCATCTAGGCTAACCACCTCAAGATATTCCAAAATAGGTAAATTACCTATTTCGTTAGTCCAAACATCAGGGTCTTGGCTAGATACAGATATTCCAGACGCACCCTTAACAGTAATCGTAGTACTGCTGCCGCTTTTCCCTTGGACCAAAAATTCCATGATTTCTCGTTTTTTACGAACCGGAATATTTAATCGATTTAACCCCAATCCCCCCAAAACTACTACCGCTAAAAGTGGAGTGGAAATGATGCCCCTTTCTGCCCATATATCCTCGGCTAGCATCACAAACAAACCGAACGTAGAAACGATAGCGGCAAAAAGCATGATTTTGCCATTTCTTCTTTTGATCGATGTTATATCTATTTCACGGGTTGCAATAAAACGGCTTTCAAAATCCGATGCTTCCAAATCAGCAGGCAATGAGTCGATTAATTCATATTTTTTATCATTTAGGCGTTCGACCAAATGATTGAAAACTTTAACTGCAGGAGCTTTAAGCACCTTTGATTCAACCCAGGGGTATTCCTTTGGATATTGATTAGCCATCAACGTTAATTTCAAGAAAGTTCTGCAATAATTTCTTCCCGTACTCGGTAATGATTGATTCCGGATGAAATTGAATACCTTCAACCTTTAATTGATTATGGCGGATCCCCATTATCACACCTGATTCAGAGGTCGCAGTGACAGACAAAACAGAAGGAAGCGTGTCTTTTTGAACAGCAAGCGAATGATAGCGTATCGCTTTAAATTCATTCGGTATCCCTGCAAAAACCCCTTTCCCATCATGGGATATTTTACTGGTTTTTCCGTGGATTATTTCACCTGCATTACTAATTTTGGCGCCATATGCACTTGCGATGCACTGGTGGCCCAAACAAACACCCAAAATTGGTACATATTGACCAATTTGAGTAATTAATTCTGTTGAGATCCCCGCTTCACTCGGAGTACAGGGGCCCGGTGATATTACTATTTTTTCAGGCGAAAGGGACTTAATGTCTTTTACCATTAAATCGTCATTCCGAATCACCCGAATATCTGAACCAAGTTCGCCAAAAAATTGGTATAAATTATAGGTGAAGCTATCATAATTATCGATTATCAGTAGCACGATTTAATAACCCTTCACAAAGACTCTTGCTCTGCTAATGCAATTACTCGAAGAAGTGCATTCATTTTATGAAATGACTCTTGCCTTTCAAATTCTGGGTCCGAATCAAAGACTACTCCGCCACCAGCTTGAACATACGCAATACCATTATTTATTACCATTGTTCTAATAGCTATGGCCGTATCCATATTGCCCGAATAACTAAAATACCCAACAGCTCCGGCGTAAAGACCCCGGTTCTCACCTTCAAGTTCTGAAATTATTTGCATCGCTCTAATTTTAGGCGCTCCAGAAACTGTTCCTGCCGGAAAGCATGCGCGAAGAGCGTCAAAACAGGACATCTCTTCCTTAAGCTGTCCCGTCACATGCGATACTAAATGCATGACATGTGAGTATTTTTCAACCTCTAACATCTGCGTTACCTGAACGGTACCTGGCTTACTGACGCGACCGATATCATTTCGGCCCAGATCTAAAAGCATTACATGTTCAGCTATTTCTTTTCCGTCCTGAAGAAGCTCTTGCTCTAACGCATTATCCTCTTCATTATCCTTCCCGCGACGTCTGGTCCCCGCAATTGGATGCGTCTCTACCATCCCATTCTCGGAGCGTACAAGCATTTCAGGAGAGGCTCCTACTATTGAATAATCCTCTATTTGTAAAAAATACATATAGGGGGAAGGATTTATTGCTCGCAAGGAACGATAGAAATTAAAAGGGGCTGACTTAACTTTTATTGCAAGCCTTTGGGAAGGCACTACTTGTATTATATCGCCCGCAACTATGTATTCTTTAGCGCGATCAACCATCTCATGGTACTCGGCTTTTGTCTTATTGGACTGAAGATGAAAATCCATTGCATCCGGATTAGACATTTGGCCTGGGAAAATATGATTCTCATCCGAAGGCAAAGGACTATTCAACCTCTCAATTAGTTCGTCGATTCGATCTATTGCGGATTCATAGGCTTTACTAGGATTATCTTGAATTCTTGCGATGGCAATAACTTTTATTTTATGCGTGACATGATCAAAAATTAGCAAAGAATCCGTAAAAAAGAATACTGATTCAGGGATAGAATATGCTCCGGAGCTAAATGTATCTACTGTGGGCTCAAAATGACGAATTGTCTCATACGATAAAAATCCCACTGCTCCGCCTACAAATGGAGGTAAACCCTCTATCTCTGCAATTTTATGGCGGCTTAATTCTGTTTCTATTTCGCAAAGAGGATCAACGTTTTGAGAATCCATATCCGTCTTGAGAATCTTGTAAGGGTTTGTCCCCATGAAGCTATAGCGCGCAAGCCGCTCGCCTCCTTCCGCGCTTTCTAAGAGGAAGGAATTTTGGCGGTTGGAACCTTGCGTTATTTTTAAATATGCGGAAACCGGCGTTTCAAGATCAGCTAAGACTTCTTTGTATACCGGTATAAGGGTATAACCTTCTAAGCCTAGCTTTAAAAATTCGTCAATTGAAATAGAATATTGCGTCATACTTAGTCCAGGGATACTACTAGCAAGTCTAATTCTAACCTATTGCGCGAGGAGTACTCGCTTTTAGAAGAGCGTCTCTCTTTGCTCGTTGCTGCTCCCTAGGAAGAGGAGGAGCAACATGCGGAAGTGGCGAAATTTTACGGAATTTTGGTAAGTAGATTGACCAGTTAGCTAAAATTTCATCTGCTCTTTGGCTATGTGTAAGTTCAGCATGTCGCGAAACAAGGGCATACAACAAGTCTTCATCATCGGCGTCAGAAATGGTTGTGGCACCAACCATTTCAGGATTTATGTTGTGCTGTAACTCTTCATCCAAATCCAAAACATACACGATGCCGCCAGACATCCCTGCACCAAGGTTCCTGCCAGTAGAGCCTAGAATCACTACCACTCCGCCCGTCATATATTCACAAGCGTGATCCCCTGCGCCCTCGACTACACTCCAAGCACCCGAGTTCCGTACTGCAAAGCGTTCTCCCGCAATACCTGCGGCAAACATTCTCCCGCCTGTAGCTCCATATAAAACCGTATTCCCCAGGATCACATTGTCATGAGCGTGGAATTTTGCTTTTGAAGAAGGCCTTATAACCAATTCACCCCCATGCATACCTTTACCAACATAGTCATTTGCCTCTCCTTCTAAAAGCAGATGCATGCCGTTGATCAAAAAGGCACCAAAACTTTGGCCAGCAGAACCTGTGAGCCTCATTTCTATACTATTTTCAGGCAATCCTTCATCGCCATGTATTCTTGCTATCTCGCCTGAGATTCTAGCTCCCACAGTTCGATGTACGTTGCGTATTTCATGCTCGATTTTCACGGGTTCTTGCAATGTAATTGCAGACTTTACAAGCGGCATTAATTTGTCATCAAGAATTTCATCACTCTCGTCATCATTGCGCTCAATTATTTTAGTCCTTGGCTTGCTTCCGGAAGGGTCAGGAACCGCGAGTAATTTAGACAAATCAACCAAATTTGCTTTTTCATTACCCGGAATATGCTTTTGGGAAAGCAAGTCAGAGCGCCCTATCATCTCTTCTACCGTACGAAACCCAAGCTGAGCCATCAATTCTCGCAACTCTTCAGCTACGTAAAAGAGATAGCGAATAAGCATCTCTGAACTACCCCAGAACTTTTTACGCAAGTCCTCATCTTGGGTCGCGACCCCAACAGGGCAAGTATTCAAATGGCACTGCCGTGCAACTTGACAACCAACCGCAACCATAGCCTGAGTGCCAAATCCAAATTCTTCGGCACCAAGAAGCGCAGCGACCGCAACATCTCTACCACGCCTGAACCCGCCATCTGTTCTTAATGTAACGCGACCACGGAGATCGTTCATAACCAAAACTTGGTTAGCTTCTGCCAAACCTAATTCCCATGGAGAGCCTGTATATTTTATTGAAATCCAAGGTGACGCACCTGTTCCGCCATCGGCGCCTGAGATCAATACGTAATCTGCGTACCCTTTTGCCACTCCTGCAGCAACTGTACCAACGCCGGCTTCAGCAACAAGTTTTACAGCTACAGTAGCTCTTGGATTAACTATCTTAAGATCGTAAATTAGCTGTTTAAGGTCTTCTATCGAATAGATATCGTGATGGGGTGGGGGTGATATAAGAGGAACACCCGGCTGCGTCTGCCGTGCACGTGCAATAATTTCTGTAACCTTATGTCCAGGGAGCTGCCCACCTTCACCTGGCTTAGATCCTTGAGCCATTTTAATTTCTAAAACCTCAGCCATTGCCAAATATTCAGGAGTGACGCCAAAACGACCTGAGGCTATTTGTTTCATTTTGCTTCCGGTTTGTTCTCCGTTTCGAAGCTCTCTAAATCTTCTGGGATCTTCTCCCCCTTCTCCACTCCCACTTTTACTACCAATGCGATTAAATGCAACCGCAATGGCTTCGTGCGCCTCTATGCTAAGCGCCCCGAAGGACATTGAGCCCCCATTAAATCTTTTGACGATTTCTTTCGCCGGTTCAACTTCCTCCAGAGGGACAGGTGTTCCTTGAGGTTTAATTTCTAGTAAGTCCCGTAACGCAATGGGATCGGTATTGCCGATTTGTTCAAGGTAGTTATTGTAGCCATCACGGCCGGTCCCATTTTCTTCGAGCGACTTGTGCAAAGTTCTGACACTTATTGGGGAAAAAGCATGAGGCTCGCCATTTCTTCGGTATCGGTAAAACCCAAAGTCATCAAGTTTTAATTGATCCTCAGCAGCAAATCCTGACTGATGAAGCGCTATAGTCTCCCGAGCAATTTCATCAAACCCGATCCCTGCAACTGGGGAAGTGGTACCAGAGAAACAGTAATCCACTACCTCTTGATCTAATCCAATTGCTTCAAAAATCTGAGCCCCGTGGTATCCCGTAACAGTAGAAATTCCCATTTTCGACATTATTTTTAGAAGCTGCTTATTGATTGTTTTTATGTATGTCGCAAGAGCTCTATCTTCTCCCAATTCTTGATCATGCCCTTGTTCTATTAACTCTTTAATAGTGTCAAATGCCATATAGGGATTGATTGCACTAACTCCATAACCTATCAGCAGTGCAAACTGATGCATTTCTCTTGCATCTGCAACTTCAGCAATCAAAGATGCCTGCAATCGTTTTCTAACTTTGATGAGGTGATGATGTACTGCACCAGCAGCAACAAGCATAGGAATAGCAGCGAAATCCTTATTGACCCCTCTGTCACTTAAAATTATTAGCTCTTTACCTTGATCTATCGCAGTTTCAGCGCCTTGGCATATTTGTTCAATCGCATTCTTAAAACCATCCGAACCTTTACCTACGGAGAATAGGGTAGGTATTGTGGCTGTGCTCAGTGAGTTCCTATCTGTCTTGATTGCACTCAATTCCTCGTTCGTGAGAATTGGCGAGCTCAATCGTATAAGTGCTGCATGATCTTCCGTATCCGATAATAAGGATTTGCGAGCTCCTAAATATGTAAATAGAGACATAACTAAATGTTCTCGGTACGAATCAATAGGAGGATTCGTAACTTGAGCAAACCGCTGGCGGAAATAGCTGTATATTAACCTTGGCTTGGTTGCCAAAACGGACAAGGGCGTATCATCGCCGAGGGAACCCACCGGCTCAACTCCCTCAAGGTATAGAGGCCGCAGTATTAAATGTGCCTCTTCTGTCGTATAAGCAAAGCTCTTTTGAATAGCCTGTAGGTCTGCTCCCGTAAAGGTTTTTTCCTGTTTTTTAGTTTTTAAGCCATCTATTGAAATCATTTTATTCTGAATCCAATTACCGAACGGCTGTGCAGCAGCAAGCGAAGCCTTTATTTCGTCATTCTTAAGAAGCTTCCTATTAACCGTATCAACTGCAATCATTTGGCCTGGGCCCAACCGTCCTTTTTCAACGACTTTGGCATCATCTATAGCCGTTGCCCCTACTTCGGAAGACATCACAAAATTGTTATCTTCATCAATCTTGTACCGTGCAGGCCTTAACCCATTCCGGTCTAATACGGCTGCAGCAGTAATCCCATCCGTAAATGAAACTGCTGCAGGACCATCCCAAGGCTCTGTAAGACATGCACCATACTCATAGAAAGCACGGAGAGCGGGATCCATATTAGGCATATTTTCCCATGCTTCAGGGATTAAAACCGCCATCGAATGCAAGAGTCCTCTACCTGAAAGCGCTAAGAGTTCTAATGCATTATCTAAGCTTGCTGAATCACTGAAAGCTTCTTGAATAACCGGGAAGATTTCCGCAGCTTCGTTACCCCATATAGACTCTTCAAATTCACGCGCACGCATCCACCCACGGTTACCGTCAAGCGTATTAATTTCACCATTATGAGCTAGCATTCTGAACGGTTGTGATAATTCCCAATTGGGAAATGTATTCGTGCTATACCGCTGGTGGAGCAAGGCAATTGCCGTTCGAAAGTTCTTGTCAGCAAGGTCGAGGTAAAACTCTTCTAGCTGAGGCGCTACTAATAGTCCTTTATATACAATAGTGCGGCAAGATAGCGATGCAATATAACACTCGATTTGATTTGCAAGAAACGCTCGTTCTGCAATTTTCCTTGCCACAAAAAGCTTGCGCTCAAACCAAATAGGATCGTGAGAATGGGGAGAAGACACTAAAATATGCTCAATTTGAGGCAAAGTAGCCAATGCTTGCTCGCCGAGAATAGATTCATCTACTGGAACTGGTCTCCATCCAATAATATTTAAGCCCCTACCGGATATAGCTTCCTCTACTATTTTGCGAGCTCTAGGTTGATCACTCTGAGGAAGGAAAATAACACCTACGCCCAGATCTCCATCATTCTTTATATCGGCTTCAAATTTTTTAGCAGCCGGTATAAAAATCTCTGAAGGAATCTGGGTAAGAACTCCTGCCCCATCCCCTGTCTTTGCATCAGAAGAAACTGCCCCTCGGTGAGTTACATTAACAACCGTCTCCAATGCTTTATCCAAAACATCACGGCTCCTTTCACCTGAGATGTTGGCAACAACACCGACCCCACAAGCATCGTGCTCGTACTTGGGTGAATATAATGTCCCTTTTGATTTTGGATAGTTCAAAAAAATACTCCGAGCTAATCAAGCCTCGTTATAAATTCGGCAAATACCTTTTTAGTTCATAATCAGTAACTGCCGACCGATAACGATCCCACTCAATCCGCTTATTCTGCATAAGAGATTCATACGTATAGTCGCCTAATGCAAGACGTAGCACATCACTAGTTTCTGCTAGTTGCAATGCCTCGTATAAACTTCCTGGAAGATGACGGATCCCTTTATTTTTCCGTTCAGCCTCCGTCATTTCATTAACATCCATGTCTGCAGGCTGTACTTCAGGATATTCCTTAATTATACCCTCGAGACCGGCCGTCAGCATTGAAGCAAACGCCAAATAGGGATTGCAAGCCGGATCTGGCTGGCGAAATTCTATTCGCACCGAACTTTCTTTCCCCGGTCTGTACGCAGGAATTCTAATTAAATCGGACCTATTCACTGGGGCCCATGTAGTAAATGACGGTGCTTCAAAGCCAGGAACTAAGCGCTTATACGAATTAACCCATTGATTGCAAACACACGCGATTTCAGGAGCATGCCACAAAAGACCTGCAATAAATTTTTGAGCAACTGCGGATAGTTTAAATTCAGCAGAAGAATCAAAAAATATATTTTCTTCTCCTTTTGATAGAGACATGTTTACATGCATTCCATTGCCATTTTGGCCTTCAAAGGGTTTGGGCATAAAGGTAGCGTAAACACCACGGCTCATTGCAACTTCTTTGACAACTTGCCTGTACGTCATCACCGTGTCGGCCATAGTAAGTGCATCTGTATGACGCAGGTCAATTTCATGCTGGCTATTAGCTACTTCATGATGGCTATACTCTACCGGAATACCCATCTCTTCCAAGGACAATACCGTCTCACGTCGAAGGTCAGATGCGGTATCCAAAGGCGTGGTCAGATCAAAATACCCTCCCACATCAAGAGGCGTCGGATCATCCGCAGACTTCAGATAAAAATGCTCTAGCTCAGGACCAACCTGAAATTCGAAGCCCAAGTCTGCAGCACGTCCTAACGCAATCTTCAAAACATGCCTAGGGTCTCCTTCAAATGGTTCTCCGGTTGGCCGAAGAATATCGCAAAACATTCTTGCAACTGCATTTTGCCTCGGTCTCCAAGGAAGAATAGAAAATGTCGTAGGGTCAGGCATTGCCACCATGTCACTTTCATCGCGGCGAGCAAAACCTGCAACAGTAGAACCATCGAAGGACATGCCTTTTTCCATTGCTCCTTCAAGTTCAGCGACCGTTATAGCAAACCCCTTTAAGTTACCTAAAATATCTGTAAACCAAAGGCGAATAAATTTAACGTCGTTCTCTTGTGCACTCCTGAGAACATACTGTCGTGCTTCTTCGCTATTATTATCAGCGGCCATCGGCCCCCCGTAACTTCCCAACCAAATAAGAAAACCGGGGCGTCGCCCCGGCGGCTACAAAATCCTAGGAGATTGTGAAACTTGTGTCAATTATTTTGTGATATTTTTCACGACACTGAAGTTGCTTATGATTTAATCAAGCCCAAAGAGCTCTGTGCGGCAGCTAGCCTAGCAACAGGCACCCGGAAAGGAGACGCACTTACATAGTTCAAGCCAAGCTCATTGCAAAATGCAATGCTTAAAGGATCACCTCCATGCTCACCACAAATCCCAATTGTGAAATCGGGGTTTACCTGCCTAGCTTCGTAAGTTGCCATAGACATTAGCTTCCCAACCCCTGAAACATCAAGGCTATTAAATGGATTCTTGGGAAGAATGTCTGTATCAACGTAATGATTCAGGAATTTACTTTCAGCATCATCTCGGCTAAATGCAAAGGTCATTTGCGTCAAATCATTAGAGCCGAATGAAAAAAATTCTGCCTCTAAAGCAATCTCCCCTGCAGTGAGTGCCGCCCGAGGTACTTCAATCATTGTTCCAAATAAATATGAGACTTTAACTCCTAGTGCATCTCTGGTTCTACTTGCCATTTCTCTTAGCCGCGGACGCAGCCATTTCAACTCATTAACATGAGAAACAATAGGAATCATTATTTCCGGTGAAACGTCCAACCCTTCTTCCTTGAGTCTACAGGCGGCAGTTACGATCGCACGGACCTGCATTTCGTATATTTCAGGCATTGTTAAACCTACTCTGCATCCTCGATGACCAAGCATAGGATTAGACTCATGAAGCTTTTCCACAAGTTCTAGCATTTCTTCTTTCTCATCAAGCAATCGATGGAGCTTCTCTTCACTCAAGACATCCACATGATCAGCATGTTCGGAAAGCCAATCTACTATTTTCTCACCTGATGGAACCTTCATTAACTCGCTAGCAGCCTCATTCAATAGGTCTCTGCCCCGTTCAACCCAGGCTGAAGCTTTACCCTCTCCTTCTAATCTGCGCTGTAAGTCCGAAACTTGGTGCAGCAAGGATTCATAGCTAGGTAAAAATTCATGTAAGGGAGCGTCTAATAATCTAATTACAACAGGTAAGCCTGCCATTGCCTTGAAAATGCCATAAAAGTCGCCTGTCTGGAAGCTCTCTAATTTGGATAATTCCTGATGGAAATTTATTACAGCTTCAGAATTATCAATTTCTTCATTGGCAATTTTTAGTTTTTTCTGTAGTGCGTGGCGTTCAGATGCTGGTGCATCTTGAAGAAGATGCTCGATTGACTTTGCATGATCAATTAGCTGTGAAGCTTCGGGTCCAATCGCCAGCAATTTTTGTATGTGTGGAAGCCTTTCTTCTGCAAAAAACATATGCTCTGTTCTGCAAAGACCTATTCCCTCGGCTCCATTGGCCCTTGCAAGAGAAGCATCCTCAGGCGTATCAGCATTCGCCCAAACTTTTAATCTCCTTGCGCTATCGGCCCAGCTTAGAAGCTCATTTAATTCTTCTAGATCCTCTGATAAAGGTGCTACTGTATCGATTAGTCCTAAAAACACTTCACCGGTGGCCCCATCAATACTGATGAGATCACCTTCTTTAATTAATTTCCCACGTGACGTCGCAGACATCCCATCTTGTTCAAAATGTAATTCTTCACAACCTACTACGCACGGCTTTCCTAGACCTCGTGTCACCACCGCAGCATGACTCGTCATGCCTCCTCTGCTAGTAAGGACACCTGATGCTTTAATTATTCCATGCACATCATCGGGATTTGTTTCATGACGTACGAGAATAACCTTCTCCCCAGACTCTGCCTTCAAAACTGCCCTATCAGGGTCCATAACGGCAATCCCTGAGGCTGCCCCTGGGGACCCTCCTACTCCGACTGCAAATAAGTCTCCGCTTTTCATTGAAGCTTGCTTTGCAGTAGGATCAAAATGGGGCATTAATACTGCAGAAACCTCAGATGCTTCAATCCTTCCGAGTGCCTGCTCTTTGGAAATTACCCCTTCATGTACAAGCTCAACTCCTATTCGGACAGCGGCGGGAGCAGTTCGTTTAGCTGCTCTAGTTTGTAGGATGTATAACTTGCCACGCTCTACGGTAAATTCAATATCTTGAACATCTTTGTAATGCTGCTCAAGCAGTCGCGCCGTCTGCTCTATTTCTTCAAATATTTTGGGCCAAGTGTCCTTGAGGCTTTCTATCCTGTGAGGGGTCCTGATGCCAGCAACAACATCCTCGCCTTGCGCGTTGGGTAAAAATTCACCATAAAGCATCTTTTGACCCGTTGCTGGGCTTCGAGAAAAAAGAACCCCTGTTCCACTATCGTCACCTAAATTGCCGAAAACCATTGCCATGATTACACAAGCAGTCCCGACGTCATGTGAAATACCTTGAAAATCTCTGTAAGTAATAGCGCGAGGGTTATTCCAAGAATCAAAAACGGCATCAACTGCTGCTTTCAGTAATTCCCAAGGATCTTGTGACAGTTCACTACCCGTATCCTCTTTTATTACGTCTTTAAATTCAGAGATTAGCCCTTTGAGCGCATCGGGCTGGAGTTGGTAGTCAAATTCAACCCCAAGTTTATTTTTTGTTATCTCTAAAAGTTCTTCAAATCGATGTTTTTCTATGCCGAGCACAACATTACCGAATCCTTGAATAAGCCGACGATATGCATCCAAGGCCGGCCGTTCGTCACCCATCATCTCAGCTACGCCTTGAACAGTGCTATCTACAACTCCCATATTGAGAATGGTGTCCATCATGCCTGGCATCGATACTGGGGCTCCGGAGCGAACAGAAATAACCAATGGCGCCTTAGGGTCGCCAAATTTTCGGCCTGTCTGTTCTTCCAAAATGCTTACATGGCGTACAATTTCGTCCCATAAACCTGAAGGAAATTGATGGCCTAAACGAAAATACTCTAGTGATGTTTCAGTAGTTATGACGAAACCAGGAGGAACTGAAATTCCTATCCTAGCCATTTCACTTGCGTGAGCCCCTTTTCCACCGAGAAGGTTCACCATGGTGGCTCCGCCTTCCTGGAGGCGGTATATCATCTTGCCGACCGAAGTGGTCGTCATTAACTAGGCTCCTTAAAATATGTTTTCAGTACCAACTTACGAGTGTCCATCGCCATATTTTGACTACCGGCGACGGCAAAAGATGCTAGCACTATCGATGCCCGCAGTCTAGCGCCGTACAGCGAAAATAGAAAAGCATTTTCGCATCATCTATTAATCATTATTGCCTAAATACTCGCCGCGATAATTGGGAGGTAATAGCTGCGCAATACTGCGCATAATGAGTTCTGTGTTATGCGTAAGTACGGATCGCTCCAATTTCGTATCGCGTGCTTCCAAGTAAAATGGCTCACCTATAAAAACTTTTACTTTTTTGAAATGGAATGGAATCCTAATAAACGACGTAATACTTTCAGTTCCTGTAATTCCCACCGGCACAACAGGAACTTTCGCTTGCATAGCAATATATGCAATTCCATCATTTCCTTTACTTAAATGGAATGGGCTTCTAGTTCCTTCTGGAAAAATTAATAACACATGACCTTTCGTTAAAATAGCTTGGGCCCATTTAATTGCCTCGATGTCTACTCCCGTCCTGTTAACGGGATAGACGTGTAAGGCACGTAGCATGCGTGAAATTGCTCTGGTTTTGAAAAGGCTCTTCTTAGCCATAAAAAAGACTGGCCTGTTAATGGAGTAAACAATGAGAGGAGGATCAGCGATGCTTTGATGGTTGCACGCAATTATAAATCCTCCTTCTCGAGGAATATGGTGCCTCCCTATTACTTGCACTTGACCAAATATTGGAAGAAAAATAAACGAAAGGATTCGGCCTAGTCGGTAGAGTAAGTCCAATTAGCCTCCTTCCGCTATAGTAAAAGCTTGGAGGATGTGGCCAACTACGCCCTCAACATCGTTCTCGCCAGTTGGTATTACTACTGATCCTTCTGCAACTCTAAGCGGTGCTTCATCCCTCTCAGAATCTAAGGTGTCCCTTGACTGTAGGTTTAACTTGATGCGCTCCCTAGAAAGCTCAGACCCTTTGGCCTGAACTTCAGTAAATCGACGGCGAATCCTTTCATCTAAAGAGGCTTCAAGGAAAATTTTTGCCGCATCAG
Source organism: Dehalococcoidia bacterium (assembly GCA_022449765.1). Lineage (NCBI taxonomy): Bacteria > Bacillati > Chloroflexota > Dehalococcoidia > Dehalococcoidia bacterium. The sequence goes on from JAKUPZ010000003.1 coordinate 45,843, forward strand.
GAACAACTATAGTCCCTATGTCCCTGCCAACCATTACGACGTTTCCTTCCTCCGCTATACTTCGTTGGATCCCGAGCAATTCCTGACGAACAGCTTTTACTTTTGCAACCAAAGAGACTATTTCCTCAACTTGAGGCGTTCTTAATTGCTCTGTGACATCAACGCCGTCACAAAAAATCATTTCACCTGCAGCAGATAGTGTAAATCGTGTTTCATGCGCAAGCTGAACTAACCGTTTCTCTTCTGAGGGATTGATTTGTGCTTGAATAGAACAATATGCCAACGCGCGATAAAGCATGCCCGTATCAACAAACCTATAGCCTAATTGCCTAGCAAGCTCTCGTCCCACTGTAGTTTTACCAGAGGCAACTGGACCATCAATTGCAAATATGCTCGGATATGGCATGCGAGCATCTTGCGTCCGAACTTTCTATACGTCAAGTAAGCGAACATTAGTGTAAATCCACAATATATATCCATTTCCTTTGACCATTACTCGTATATTTAGTAGAATAATGCATGATAATTGCATACTTTATGGATAGGAATTTATTAAGATGCAGTTCTTATTCACCTTCACCGGCCAATAGGAGCATTGGATGGCAAAGAGGAAAGAAGATCAATACGATGCTAGTGACATTCAAGTACTGGAAGGGCTTGAAGCTGTCAGGCGACGCCCCGGAATGTATATCGGCTCCACCGACCACCGAGGGTTACATCATTTAGTTTATGAGATCGTAGATAATTCGATAGATGAAGCAATGGCAGGGTACTGCGATCACATTTTGATCACCTTGCACATGAATAACGAAATTTCCGTCAGGGACAATGGGCGTGGAATCCCTATCGACAAGCATGAGAAAACTGGGCGACCTGCGGTAGAAACCATTATGACAACCCTTCATGCGGGAGGAAAATTTGATAGCCAGGCCTACTCCGTCTCAGGAGGTTTGCATGGAGTAGGAGCTTCCGTAGTAAATGCACTTGCTGAAAGCATGCGAGTTGAAATTAGAAGAGATGGTCGTATTTATTCCCAAGAATATACACGCGGTGCTCCTACCGGTGATTTAGTAAATGAAGGAGCCATAGACTCAGCCGATACCTATATTCAGGGAACATTCGTTCGTTTTCAAGCAGATTCTGAAATTTTTACAACTACCAATTACGATCGTGATGTCTTAGTGCAACGATTTAGGGAAATGGCGTACCTCAACAAAGGAGTCAGGCTTTCTTTTGTTGCAGAGGCTCACCCTGAAACAGATCGAACTTTTTACTTTGAAGGCGGAATAGCAAGTTTTGTACGGCACCTTAACCAAAACCGTGAAGTCTTACAGGATGAACCCTTCTATTATGAACTAGATATTGAAACAGGAGTACCAAAGGAAAACAGTAAAGCTAAAGTTGAAATCGCAATGCAGTACAACTCTGGTTTCTACGAATCAACATTAACTTTCGCGAATTGTATCAATACAGCTGACGGTGGCACTCATTTGGTAGGTTTCAGAACAGGCCTGACTCGTGCCATCAACAACTACGCCAAAAAGAGCAAAATTTTCAAAGATGATTTCGTTAATTTCAGCGGCGATGATGCTCGTGAAGGACTCACTGCAATAATCAGTGTACGCCTTGAAGAGCCACAATTTGAAGGGCAAACGAAAGGAAAGCTAGGTAACGCCGAAATAAAAAATGCTGTTGAGCAAAGCGTTGTTCAAGGTTTAGAGTTTTACCTTGAAGAACACCCTCACGAAGGACGTCGGATTCTCGAAAAGTGCCTTACTTCACAGCGTGCACGAGAAGCTGCACGCAAGGCGAGGGATCTAGTTATTCGTAAAAATGCAATGGAGGGGGGTTCCCTTCCCGGCAAGCTTGCAGATTGTGCAGAGAGAAACCCTGAGCTTTCTGAGCTTTATGTCGTAGAAGGTGACTCTGCGGGTGGTTCTGCAAAGATGGGACGAGACAGGAAGTACCAAGCTATCCTGCCACTTCGAGGGAAAATCCTAAATGTTGAAAAAGCACGCCCCGACAGAATGCTTGCGCATGAAGAAATTCGCGCTCTCATCACGGCTCTAGGTGCCGGGCTGGGCGAAGATTTTAATCTTACGAAACTTCGTTACCACAAAGTCATCATCATGACAGACGCAGATGTCGATGGTGCTCACATCAGGACACTTCTACTCACTTTCTTCTTTAGGAATATGCCTACCCTTATCAACGCAGGGCATTTATATATTGCCCAGCCTCCTTTGTACCGAACATCCAAAGGCCGTGCTGTTGAGTACAAATATTCGGAAAATGACAAGGATGCCTGGTTAGCCAAGCAACTTTTTGGCAGAATCGCAGTCTCTTCTAGTGACGGTAGCGTCTCGATGTCTGGGGCTAAATTGCAGGGGCTCGTAGAACGATTAAAGGAATTTTCTAGTTGGACGCAACCATTACTTAATCTTGGATTGGCACCCGAATTAATCGGACCATTTATGCAAGGAACTCAACATGGTGCATATCGCTTAGCCTTTGAAGGAGAAGAAACTCTCAATACTGTTGCAAGTTGGATGCAAAAACAAGGCTTTGAATGCAAGCCAATCATAAACGCAAAGAAAAATGAATTTCTTCTTGAATTCCCTGGTTATGGCACGATAAATGTCCCTAGGGTCTTGGAGTCAGCCGCAGCTCATAGAGCTCAGCAACTATTTCCTTCTTTAGCCGATTGGGTTAACGGGCACACCTACAAAGTTTCTCGACGGGATAGTGACGTTGCAGATGATGTTAAATGGCAAGACTTGGCCCAAATCCTTGAAAGAAATTCAGAGCGACAGGGGATTGGTCTGCAACGCTATAAAGGACTTGGGGAAATGAACCCTGATCAACTTTGGGAAACAACTATGGATCCTTCCTCACGAACCTTGCTCCAAGTAGGAGTCCCTGATGAGCCTGATGCCGATAAGGCATTTAGCGAACTAATGGGAGATTTAGTTCAACCTAGAAAAGAATGGATTCAAGCTCATGCTCGGCAGGTTAAAAACTTGGACGTCTAATTCGTTTAGCCTGGATTCTCAGCAAGGGTAACTTCGCCAGCGTCATTAGCACGAAAAATAGTATGAAACGTATACCCGTCAGATGTGAGTCGATCCCTTCCGCCTTGATCCCGGTCGAGAATACTAGCGACCACCGCAACTTTGTACCCGGCCTCTTCTACCGCATTGATAGCCATGTACAAAGATCCTGCCGTTGAACAAGTATCATCAACTATTGCTACGGGATTTTTATTTTGAAGAGGTCCTTCAATAGCGTTTCCTAATCCATAGGCTTTTGCTTCTTTCCTTACAAAAAACCCAGGAAGAGGATTTCCGCCATCAAGACCACTCAGCATGGCTATTTCTGTGACTAAAGGCACAGCTCCAACCGCCGGCCCTCCGACCGCTTGGGCCCCATACCTTCGTAAAGCAGGTAATAGTAATCCAGCAATTAAGTTAGCACCCGCAGGAGAAAGCGTTAAGAGTCGGCCATCAAAATAATATGTGCTTCTCTGGCCCGAGGCCAACACAAAATCTCCAAACCTCAATGCGCCTAATTCTGTAGCCAAAAGCAGTAATTCTTCAGCTTTAGCAATTTCCTGTTGAGTACTCATTTAAATGCCCCATAGAAACTAAGATCGATACAAACCTTGCTGGTCAATATACTCTGCAACTTGGCCGGGAACCAAGTATCTAATTGATTCTCCATGACTAGCGCGCCTTCGTAGTTCCTTGCCGCTTATTTCTATGAGCGGCATTTGTACTGTCATAATCCTCTCTGCTGCCGTGGGATCAATTTCAAGCAAAGGATCTAAGTTGATAGGACCATACCCTGGACGCAGGGCCACAATAATTCTAGCTAGCTCAAGGATTCGTTTCGGTTCCTTCCAGAGGTGTAGAGTATGTAATGTGTCTGCACCCATTACAAATAAAAGCTCATCTTCCGCCATATCTCCTGAACGCATTTCTTCAAGCGTATCCACCGTATACGTTTCCCCTGGTCTGTTCAGCTCTGAGGTAGAAAGGAAAAAAGCATTATTTTCCTTAATTGCAAGCTCTACCATTGCTCGCCGATGATATCCGTCTGTAATTGTTTCGTCCCGCTTCATCCAAGGAAGACCCGTAGGAACAAACCAGAGTTGATCTAGGCCAAACCTCCAAAGGACCTCTTGTGCGAGGATCAAATGCCCTGTATGGATAGGATCGAAGGTGCCCCCTAATATTCCTCTACGCATTTTTCATTCCCACGTAAATTCATACCCCCCAAGAAAAACGGTATCGCCTTCTTCTATTTTTGCACGGATTAGGGCCTCCATCACCCCCATCTTTTTCAGATGGTTGTGAAATTGTAAGCGCGCACGCCAATTGTTTAAATTAATTGTAGCTAAAATCCGGTCCGCAGGCGGACATGTGACGATAAAGCCACTCTCGTCCTTTGTTACTCTGGGGCGCTGCGAAACCGGCGGTAAAGGTTTTATGTATTTGAGCCCGCGTGGCTGCATTTCCCCTACGCTCGTATCCGTATAGTTATCTAAAAGATGATATAAATCATCAAGTCCTTCACCCGTGGCTGACGATAGTAAAAAAGGCTCCGCACCTATTTCTGCCCGCAACAGTTCTCTCTGTGCTTCAAATCGTTCTTTGACTTCAGGGATGTCCGCTTTTGTAACAATTACAAACCTTGGTTTCTCAATTAGACCTGCATTATGAAGAATAAGCTCTTGATTAATTGTCTTGTAATCAAGAACAAAATCGTCTGAAAGCCCATCAATTAGCTGAAGCAAAATAGCAGACCGTTCGCAATGGCGAAGAAACTCTAACCCAAGTCCTTTGCCCAAATGTGCATTTTCGATAAGTCCGGGAATATCTAACATGACTAGAGAACCTGTTGAAACTTTGACCACCCCTAAAATAGGCTCAAGAGTGGTAAACGGATAATCTCCTATTTTTGAATTCGCTCTGGTGACAACATTCAGTAATGAAGACTTCCCTGCATTGGGCAATCCGACTAAGCCAACGTCCGCTAATAATTTAATTTCCAGATAAATGTCCCTCTCTTCACCTGGCTCTCCACCAATAGCAATTAACGGTTCTTGATTAACCGAGCTTGCAAAGTGAGTGTTCCCTATTCCACCTTGCCCCCCATAAGCTATTAAGATTTTTTCCCCATCTTCTAAAACTTCTGTAAGCCTTTGTTTTTCCTCATTTAAATCAATGGACCAAACAACTGTTCCAAGAGGGACATCCAAAAAAGAGGGCTTGCCCTTACGCCCGGTTCTTTGTTTACTTTTACCTGGGAGGCCATCTTCTCCAATTATTTTATTAACCCCTTCGAGATGATTAAGTGATCTTAGGTTCTGCCTACCTCTAAGAATAATAGGCCCACCATCGCCACCATCGCCACCATCAGGTCCTCCGTTCGGTCTAAATTTTTCACGTAAAAAAGAAACAGATCCGTTTCCACCTGCTCCTGCTATTACCATTAATCTTTTTGTATCTTCCATAGTACTTAAGTAATTATATAGAGTAATAAGAATAGTAATAGGATAGGTTTTCGGGGAAAAGTAGAGGGAAAACTATAATATCCTTCCTGAATATCACCTAAGCGGACTCTATATTTTTGTTGAAATGACCTGAATGTTGTTTATTTTTTTCCAATGAAAGGACAAATTCTTTGAACTGAGGGTCTGTTATTAATGCTTCCTTTGCTTGTCCTATAGCATAAGTAATTGTAGTTCTGTCTCTTTTCCCCAAAATTTGCCCTATTTGATCAGGGCTAAAACGGAGTTTAGAGTTCAAGAGGTATGCAGCAAGTTGCCTGGCTTTAGATGCTTCTTTAGTTCTTTGTGGGCTGATCAGTGCCTTCACCGAGATACCATATGCTTTTGAAGAAAAATCTAAGATCATTCCTTGGTCTAAGATAGGGGGTGTTTCTTTTAATGCAGATGGGCCTAGCGCCATTTTTGCCAATTCATAGCTGGGTTCTTGCCCTGTGAACTCAATAAATGCAAGGAGGCGATTGTGAACTCCTTGAAGGGTTCTAACATTGTCATGAACATGCGTTGCTATGAATTCTAAATATTCGCGAGCGATAGGGTTCGATATTTTCTCAGTGAGGGCATTTAAAATCGCAAGCTTTGTTTCGAATTCTGGCGCACTTAAATCTGCTTGCAAACCAGCCTCAAACCGTGAGCGTAGACGGGCTTCTAAAAGCCGTAGCTCGCCCGCGGGGCGATCACTGCTCATGACCAACTTTCCGCCGGAACGATGAAGTTCATTAAATGTATGGAAAAGACCATCTTGGGTTGCTTCTTTACCATTTAAGAACTGAATATCGTCAACCATAAGAAGATCTACGGATCGATAACGATCTCTAAAGCCATCGGTTTTACGCTCCTTGATTGCACGCAGGTATTCATTGGTAAATTGTTCTGCAGAAACGTAAATTACCCGCTTCCCGATTGAAGTAGCAAACTGCCCGATTGCATTCATAAGGTGTGTTTTTCCAAGTCCGACGCCACCATAAAGGAAAAGAGGGTTATATGCTGAAGGCGAACCAGAGGCTAAGGCATATGCAGCTGCGTAGGCGAGTTGATTAGAAGGCCCAACTATAAAATTTTTAAATGTATATTCTGGATAGAATGCAGTCCCTCCTAAGGGGTTATTTATGCTAGAGGGAGCGTTAGGGTTTACGGGTTCCGAGAAGGAATTACCCCGAGGATTTTCAGTGCCGACTACAAACGCCACCGTAATCTCCTGGCTTGAAATTGAAGATAACGTTTTTAGGATTAGTTTCTGTAGCCGGTCTTCAAGCCATTGGGCCGTAAACGTAGATGGAACAGAGACAACCAAATGGTTGCCTTCGAGGCGCAACGCATGGGTATTGCGGAGCCAAGTGTCGAAAGTTGGCCGGGGTATTTGTAGTTGAATCCTGCCGAGGGCAGCGTCCCAAAGACGGTTTGCCGGTTCTGACAACCTAGCCTCCGAAAGATAAATTATTAAAAGTGTTGAAGGAGAAACCTTCAAGTTTTAATAACCTATCTTAGAAACCGAAGCGAAACCAAGGACAGAATTGGAGGGATTTTGGTGATGTTTTCACTTGCAAGATTGGAAACTATAGATGAAGCAGATAATGGCCATAAAAATGAAATGGGCTTGAATTCCAATGGTAAAATCAGAGCATGAAGCAAATGAACGTTGTATTTATGGGTACCCCCGCATTTGTGGTGCCAGTTCTCAATGTAGTAAATCAAATATGTAAAGAAGAAAAATGGAAACTGACCTGTGTCTATACGGCCCCAGATAAGCCAAAAGGTAGAGGCCAGGTACTTACTGCATCTCCGGTAAAGGAACGAGCTCAAGAGTTAGGAATCGAAGTTCTATCACCTCCTAAACTAACGGAGGCAGGTACAATAGCGCAATTTAGAAGATTAGAACCAACAGTGGTAATTCTTGCGGCGTTCGGTTTACTTTTACCTCCTCCTTTTTTATTTGACCCTCCTTTTGGAGCAATTAATATTCACCCCTCCCTATTACCAAAATATAGAGGAGCTGCTCCTGTCGCGGGGGCAATTTTGGAAGGAGCGATGGAAACGGGAACGTCAATAATTCGCATGGACGAAGGCTTGGACACGGGCCCTTTACTGAGCCAAAGAAAAGTAGCACTTCAAGGCAATGAAACTAGCGAAAAGCTAACGCGGCAATTGTTTTCTCTGGGGGCAGAGATGCTAAAAGAACTACTGCCAAAATTGATACGAGAAGGAGTTATGGAGGAGCCTCAAAATGAGAAGGGGGCTTCATTTTATGGTAGATGGTCAAAAAAAGACGGGACAATAAATTGGCAAGAGTCGGCAGAGATAATTGAGCGTAAAATACGTGCATTTGACCAATGGCCTGGGGCTTCGACCCAGTGGAAGGGTCTAAAATTAGAAATTTTAGAAGCGCAGGTATCTACGCAGATATTAAGTTTGAAAGTAGGCGAAGTCAGGTTGTCCAATACCGAGATACTAGTAGGAACAGGCGCAGGGTCCTTAGCACTGAAGGTAGTCAAACCCGAAGGGAAGCAAGGCATGTCAATAAAAGACTTTATCCTAAGCCGAAAAGAATTTGTTAATTCAACGCTTCCTTCTTAATCAGCTTCTTCGGTAGAAACTTCAGCTTCCTCTGATGAGCCTTCGGAGCTTTCTGGTTCAGTGGTGTCGCTAACAGTGTTAGTACTCACTGCTATTTCTTCACCGGAAGGGGCGGTAGCTTCTTCGGCTGAGGTCGCGGCAGTAGCCCCTCTCCGTTGTATAACACGAGCAATGAAAGAATCAGGGTCTGTAACCAACGTTACACCCGCCGGTAATGAGAGATCACCAGCACGAATTACAGAGTCAGGTGAATCCATAACGGAGATATCAACAATAAGATCGTGTGGGATTTCAGAAGGCAATGCTTCGACTTCAACTTCGTGCAGGTCTTCAGAGAGGTGAGCTCCACCCCGTGCACCTAGGGACTCACCTTGGAAATGTAGAGGTACTGACGCATGAACTTTCTCAGTTCTAGAAATACGAAGCAGATCTACATGGAGTAACCTCTCCGTAACTGGGTGTCTTTGTATACCCTGAACCATGACAAAATGCTCATCGTTACCTACACGAACGGTGAGTGGTGAAGTGTGGCCAACTATGCCGAGTGTTTTGATGAGATTATAGGTATCTGCTTGGAGTGAAAGCGATTCGCCTCCTTTACCATATACATGAATAGGAGTGATCCCAGATCGTCGGAGTGCTCCGACTTTTTTACCGAGAGCGACCCGGTTTTCTGCTTCTACTATAGCCTCTTCCATTTTCATTGCCTTTACAAAAAAACTGCCCCGCGATCAGGGCCATCTAAGGATATCAGAATAGCTGTTCTCTTTCCAGTAACTTGCTTGCCAATAACCTATTGTCGATCTATTAAGTGGACTTTAAGTGAAATGGGCATGTATCATCATTTTGGCAGGAGGTGGTCAAATGCGAATTCCTATGAAAGTGGACTATGGGGTAAGGGCATTAATTGAACTTGCTCAGAATATAGAATCAGGAAAGCTTGTGCGAACTGCAGAAATTGCAGAGAGGCAAGGAATACCTGAACCGTACCTTGACCAAGTACTCACTACGCTAAATAAATTTGGTTTTATTCGCAGCCGGCGAGGCCCTCAAGGAGGGCATGTTCTTGCGCGACCTTCTTTTGAAATCACGCTGGATGAAGTGGTGGCCACCCTCGAAGGAAGAACACCGCCATTAGAATGCTTTGATGATTCTTCGTGTTGTGCTGTTTCAGATGACTGCGCACAAAGAGATATATGGCGCGACGTTGAAGAGGCTATCAACGCAGTTCTAACGACCACTTCGATTGGCGAGCTTGCGTTTCGGCAAAAGAAGAAGGTAGTTCAACCGCTTAATTTTGTTAATTATTAATTAAAAAGCCTAGATTTGTTTAAAGAATAGGAGATTCAATGGCTACGGCATTGCAACTGACACCAGAACAAGTAAAAAGGTATAGCAGGCACATAATCATGCCTCAAATAGGTAGTGGTGGTCAGCGGAAACTAATCGATTCAAAAGTGTTGGTTGTTGGTGCTGGCGGACTGGGCGGACCTGTCGCTTTGTACCTAGCGTTGGCAGGCGTCGGAACTATTGGATTGGTAGATTTCGATACAGTAGATTTAAGCAATCTACAACGACAGGTTTTACATAATAGTGAAACGGTAGGCATGCCAAAAGTTGAATCTGCAATTTTAACGCTTTCTCGCTACAACCCAGAAGTAAATGTGATTCCTCACGAATTCCCAATTAACTCAGAGAACGCAATGGAATTGATCTCTCAGTACGATATTGTTGTTAATGGAGCAGACAACTTTGCCACAAGATACTTGGTCAATGATGCGGCTTATCTCAGTAGTAAGCCTGTGGTCGATGGCAGCATTTTAATTTTTGATGGACAAGTAACGGTATATGAACCCGGTAAAGGGTGCTATCGCTGCTTATTTCCAGAACCTCCTCCTCCAGGACTTGTGCCCAACTGCGCTGAAGCTGGTGTTTTAGGGGCATTAACAGGCACTATCGGTAGTATTCAAGCTACAGAAGTTGCAAAGCTCATTTTAGGAGTGGGAGAAACCCTGACGGAGCGACTGTTGCTCGTAGATGGGCTCAACATGGAATTTAGAGTAGTACGGACAAGAAGAAACCCTAATTGCCCTCTTTGTGGCGACACACCAACGGTTACTGAGCTCATAGACTATGAAATATTTTGTGGTTTAGTTCCAACTGAGGAGGCATCTTCTCCGACTCACTAAGGGACTAATACAAGCCAGCGGTCCAGAGATGAATCGGTATAACGTCATGCGTAGCAATAACCTTATAGATTCAATAGGGAACACACCGATAGTTGAATTACCTTCACTAAGTCCCAAAAAAGAAGTGCATATTTTTGCAAAACTTGAAGGTTCTAATCCTACAGGTTCAGTAAAAGATCGAATTGCTCGAGGTATGATCCAGTCAGCCGAAAGAGCAGGTCAGTTATCCAAGGAAAAAACTATCCTGGAACCGACTAGTGGTAATACAGGTATTTCCTTAGCAATGGTTACGCAGAGGTTAGGCTATAAGTTCACGGCTGTTATGCCTGACAATGTAAGCAAAGAGAGAAGTGATTTGCTTACGGCCTACGGAGCCGAAATTGTGTACTCCCCCGGAGAGCAAGGGTCTAACGGATCTATTGTGATGGCTAAGGAGATGGCTGGTAGAGACAGTAAATTTTTTATGCTTTATCAGTATGGAAACAATGAAAACCCACGAGCGCATTATGAAACTACCGGACCTGAAATCTACAGAGATGTTCCAGAGATAACACATTTTGTAGCGGGGCTTGGTACAGGTGGGACGCTAATGGGGGTTGGGCGCTACCTGAAAGAAATTAATCCCGCAATAGAAATAATTGCTGCTGCTCCTGAAGTGGACGATCGTATTCAAGGACTAAGAAGTTTGGAAGAAGGATTTGTTCCTCCGATCTTAGATTTGTCGCTGTTAGACTCGAGAATAATGATTAGCGGAGAAGAGAGTTTTCGAATGACTTCGCTATTGTTGAAAAATGAAGGTGTTTTTGCTGGAGTTTCGTCCGGAGCTGTATTAGGTGCTGCTCGCCGAATTGCAAGCAGAGTGCAACAAGCTAATATCGTTTGCCTGTTTGCGGACGGTGGCTGGAAATATCTGAGCACAGGCTTGTGGTCTAAAGAGTATGAGGATCTTCAAGAAGAAATAGAAGGTAAGGTTTGGTGGTAAGGAAATTTGATAGCTTTCCCGGAGACGCCAATGGGAGGCAAAGATTGCGATTTCATGTTTCTGTCCGCACTTTTTCACATAGTCCCAGTAAAATGCTTATTGAAGCAATGGAGCGAGAGAATGTGAATTTTGGGATGGAAGAGCAGTCGTTTAATAGTGATGCCCTTCTTTTAGATCTGCTGGATATTCATCCGCATGAAATGGGTAATATACTTCGGCATCTGCAGCCTTCCAAAATACCGGTAATTGCAGCCATTGCTTCAGCCCAGATCGGCCTTGTGGATTCCTCCTTAGATGTTTCAGATTTTATAGTTGTTCCATGGTCCAAAGGGGAATTATCGCTTAGGATATCGCAGCAGATCGGGCGCAACACGGTAATTGAGCGGCCTGGGGTTATTCAGGTAGAGGATTTGGTCATTGATACTGGTCGCTATGACGTATATTTAGGAGGTCGACCTGTCTTTCTGACTTTCAAAGAATACGAATTACTTAAGCTTTTGGCATCTTCGCCTGGGCATGTTTATAGTCGAGAGACATTACTTGAGCAAGTTTGGGGATATCAATATTTCGGGGGAACTCGAACTGTGGATGTCCATGTTCGTCGGCTGAGAAGTAAAATAGAGGATGCAGATCATTCTTTTATTGAGACTGTCTGGAATGTGGGTTATCGATTGCGAGGATGAGATCACGGGAGTTTGCTGATGCCTCTATATGAGTACGTGTGCCGGTCGTGTCAAAGTAATTTTGAGAAGCGACTTCCAATGGCTTCTAGCAGTATTGCTGTCGGCTGTCCTGAATGTGGGACTGAGGCAGTAAAAACTTTTTCGATGTTTGCTTCAAATATCAAAAATAATTTTGGGTCAACTTCTCCACTTGGTGGCTGCTGTGGAGGGAGTTGCGGTTGTGGTTAGCTTTTAGGTTTCCATATGCGTGGTACAAATTGGCCGAATGAGACACAGAGCAACGCCTCAAATATGGATAAGGATGCAATAACGAAGGTCATATCGCGCCAGAATCCCAGTGGGAAAATTTGAACTAGAGCAGAAGTGCGTGGATTAAAGGTCCAATTTCCCTGAGGGAAACCAATGTAGTGAAATAGAGTAAAAAGTGGCTCAAAAGCTACAACACTTATTACTCCAATAAATAGAATCAAAAAAATAGTAACTACCCCTCCGTATTTGATCCATCTTGCAATAGCTACATATGCACTTTTTTTTAAAAACAAATATGACAGTACGGCACAGATGAAAATAATTGAAACTAAGTAATTTTGTGCAGTAAATAAAAAGTGGAATAACTTTTTCACATCGGCCATATGCGAGGCTTCATCTTTAGTGAATAAATTTAGAGTCTTGTTATTACCAGCTAAAGTGACGACTAAAGGCTCTGAATCATCATTAAAATAAGCTTGTATCTGCTTTGAAACATCGCGTAAATCAGATGGTGACAGATTACTAACAGCAGATACATTATTCCGCTCGAATAAGGTTTCTTGCAAAGGTAAGCTATTTACTGCAAAGCGTACATTTAGCATTACTAATATGAAGGCTATAAAAATGGGGAGAGTGACATTTAAAATTTTTAAGACTTGATTAATTGATGAACTCATAAACGTATAGTAACAATTATTACATGGAGTAAATTGTATGTCAGAGCCATTTAAGCGGTTAATTCAAATTATGTCAGATTTGAGAAACCCTGATAGCGGATGTCCTTGGGATTTAGAGCAAACCCACAATAGCTTGAAAGGAGCCTTACTCGAAGAAACATATGAATTATTAGATGCATTAGATTTCGCTGGGAATGTAGAAATTATTGAAGAATTAGGGGATTTGCTTTTACAAGTGATTTTTCATGCCCAAATTGGATCGGATAATGAAGCTTTTGATATTAATGATGTTATCCAGAACTTGAACGAAAAGTTGATTAGGAGGCATCCTCATGTTTTCGGAGAGAATCATGTAAAAACCTCTAAAGAAGTTGTGGGTCAGTGGGAGAAAGTGAAAGCAGCAGAACGAGCAGAAAAGGGAGAAGGTAAAAAATCGATGCTTGCAGGTATTTCAACTTCAATGCCTGCCCTGGCTTATGCTTATGCAGCTATTGCAAGAGCTCGTCGTGCCGGATTTGATTGGGAAAAACCAGAAGATGCATATTTCAAAGTGCTTGAGGAAGTCCAAGAGTTTGAGAACGCCGTCTATACACAAGACAAAGAAGCTGAATTTGGTGATATTCTCCTTTCTTTAGTGGGAGTCGCTTACCAAAAAGGAATTGACCCCGAGCAAGCATTAAGATCTGCGAATAATCGGTTTTTCTCCCGATTTAGCAAAATAGAGGATGGCGCTCGAGAGCATAATTTAACTATTGCAGAACTTACGATGGAGCAAAAACTTGCATTGTGGCAAGAAGCGAAGAATTCTGAAGAACGCGTAAAATAGACTGAGACAACCGACTAGGAAGGAAATTACATAATGAAACGCCAGGTTACAGGGGCAATCCTAATTTGCTTGTTAGCAATTACCACTTTTTCTGTGAGTGTTTTTGCTTTTCACGAAGCTCACATAACGGACGATTACACTACTGTGGATTCAGATGACGTAAAAATGGATTCATCTGTTCGTACTTTTGAAATGGGGTCACGAGAGGTAAGAGCCGATTTAACAATTGATTTGTATAACTTGAGCGAAGCGACAAAGCCGGTAGATGTTATTGATAGTCGAAGGAAAGTGAAACTAGAGCTGCATGACGTACCTGAGGACTGGGATATTGCAGTATGGGATAGGTTTTTTGATATCAAAATCAATGAAATAGTATTAGATCCTCCTATAGTAAGAGACACGCCAAGCCAAAGCCTCAGATTAAGAATTAACTTCCCGGACGATCGGCCAGACCCAGGCGAATACACTTTTCAGTTAAAGGTTCTTTCGCCTGATGCAAAAACGATATATGACACAGCGCGATATACAGTAATTGTTCCCGAACCCCCCAAAAGCACGGATACAGGTGTTTCAGTGAATTCTACTTTCCCTGTTTTGACGGGCTCGGTTAGTAGTGAATTCGAATTTGAAATTGTCATTGTCAATGACACAGGAGCAGATTCCTCGTTTAAGCTTGAAGGGGAAGTGCTTAATAGTAATGCACAGGCTTTAACAGGATGGGAAATAACGTATGCTCCATCTTTTGGAGGGGATCGATTAATTGCTAGTGTCAGCGTTAAAGATGCGCTCTCAGAAAGAGTAGACGTTAATGTAAATCCCCCGAGTAATACAGAGCCGGGTGATTACTTTATTCCAGTAAAAATTTCGGACGATGCGGGGTTTGAAGCTACTACGTTGCTTCAAATCACATTAAAAGGCCGAGGGGAAGTAATTACCAGCACGGACACAGGGCTTTTAAATGTCGATGCTGTTGCCGGTGAAGAAGCTCTAACCAAGATCAGAATTACCAATATAGGTACAGCTGAGCTGAACAATATTTCGCTTTTAGCGGACGCTCCTCAAGGCTGGGATGTTAGTTTCAATCCTGCTGATATCGTTTCACTGCCGGTTGCTAATATGATTGATATTCCAGTGACTATTATTCCTACTAAGGATGCTATTCCAGGGGACTACTTAATTACATTGAGAACCATTCATCCGGAAACCACAGATTTTTTGGAAATGAGGGTTACGGTAGCACAGTCCACAATTTGGGGATGGTTAGGGATAGTCTTAGTTTTTGCAGTTATAGGTGGCCTAGCAGGGCTTTACTGGAGGATTGGTCGTAGATGAGCGAGATTGTTATTGAGGCTAAGAATTTAAATAAAGCCTACGGGCATATCCATGCGGTAGATGGTATTAATTTATCCATAGAGCAAGGGGAAGTATATGGATTTCTAGGACCAAATGGCTCGGGCAAAAGCACCACTATCTTAATGATGCTGGGGTATACAGAGCCTTCCGGCGGAAGTATTCGTGTCTTTGGAAAAGATCCTGCAAGAGAACCGATTGAAGTGAAACGAATTGTTGGATATTTACCCGAAACTGTAGGATTTTATGGAGACATGTCGGGCCTAGAAAATTTGCTGTTTACAGCCGAACTCAATCAAATCCCCTCAGAAGAAGCATATTCTAAAAGCATTGAATTACTGGAAATGGTTGAATTGTTAGCCTCTAAGGACCAGCCGGTTAATCAATACTCAAGAGGGATGAAGCAGCGGCTGGGGATTGCTGACGTCTTAATTAAAGATCCGCAAATCGTGATTCTTGATGATCCTACTTTGGGGCTTGATCCCGCTGGTATTCAATGGCTACTTGCACTAATAGAGAGATTGAGCCAGCAAAGAAACATAACCATTTTTCTTTCGTCGCACCAACTGCATGAAGTTCAACGGATATGTAACAGAGTGGGGATCATGTCTCATGGAGCTTTAGTACTAGAAGGAAAAGTCGCAGATTTGGTCCAAGAAACTGAATCCCACGGCTACGAGACCAAGCTTGAAATAGAGGGCGAAACTTCAGTTCTAGAGGGGAAAATAAAATCTATTTCAAGCGTTGAGAAGGTTTCAGTGGAGGGATCTCAATTAATAATAGAAAGTACTAGTGACGTAAGATCTCAAATTGCACTAGAGGTGATCCAGAGCGGTGCACAACTTTTGGAGCTTCAGGCTCATAGAAATTCACTTCAAGAAATATATATGAGGTATTTTCAAGAGGCATTGGTATGAAGGCATTATTCTGGAAAGAGCTGGCGGATCATTTTGGGCGCCGCCGCTTCGTCCTCCTCCTTGGACTGGTTGGAATAGGGTTGTTATGGGGATCATTTGTAGATGTCTCAAGGCTAATTGATGAAGGCCGGGCGTTCATTTTTCTAGACGTATTCTCAACTAGTACAGGCGTGCCAATTTCCTTACTTTCCTTTATTAGCTTTTTTGGCCCTGTGATCGGAATTGCACTTGGGTTTGATTCGATTAACGGGGAAAGAACGCAGGGAACACTCTCAAGATTGCTTGCCCAGCCGATTTATCGGGATAGCGTTTTTAATGCTAAATTGCTGGCTGCTATTTTAACCCTTAGTTTGGTTGTTGCTAGTGTGATGATGGTTGTTGTAGGGATTACTATGTTTCGACTAGGTATTCCTCCAACCCCTGAAGAGATCCTGCGATTAGTTGGGTTTTATTCAGTTACGATGATGTATTTATCTTTTTGGCTTGCGCTTTCTATCACAACCTCAGTGCTGTTTAGAAATACCGTTACTTCTGCATTAGCGTCTATTGGAGCATGGTTTTCATTGGGATTCTTGGTTACTTTGTTTGGCGGGGTTATTGCAGATCGCATAGTTCCTGAAATAAAAGTCTCTGCAGATGCGATTAGGCATTTGTCTATAGAATCTTGGATTAATAGAGCCTCGCCCTCCGGGCTCTTTTCTGAGGCTACAACAATCTTGCTAGATCCTATGGGCGGAAGGGCTTTGAATTTTTTCTCGATTGACCAGAGCAGGCTTTCTGGTTTGTTATCTACTCCTGTATCTGCTGTCCAGAGCTTACAATTAATATGGCCTCATATTGTTGTGCTACTTGGGATGGTTGCTTTGTTAATTGCGCTTTCCTATTTGAAATTTATGCGTGAAGAAATACGTGCGTAAAGCTGAGGGCAAAAAGGAGTTAGTTCGCGAAATTTTAGAAAAGCGCGAATTCGATACGCTTTCTCCGAATGCAAGCTTCAGCGCTCTCACAAAAGGCCGATCGATTGCTGAGCCGAAGGACGGGCTTCGAACGGAGTTCCAACGAGATAGGGATCGAGTAATTCATACTAATGCTTTTAGACGGATGAAGCATAAAACTCAAGTTTTTATTGCACCTGTGGGGGATCATTTTGTCACAAGATTGACGCACACTCTTGAGGTTACTCAGATAGCGAGGACGATTGCACGATCTCTCAACTTAAATGAAGACCTTGCGGAGGCAGCAGCTCTTGGGCATGACGTAGGGCATACACCTTTTGGCCATGTTGGAGAGCAAGTACTTGATTCTATCCATCCAGGTGGTTTCAGGCATAACGAGCAGAGCTTACGAACTATTGATGTCTTGGAAAAAAATGGAAAAGGCTTGAATTTAACTTACGAAACAAGGCAGGCAATATTGCACCATTCAAAACCTCGTGGCAATTTCATGAACGCCACCGATCTAGGGTTCCTTTCTTTGGAAGCACAAATAGTTCGAGTGTCTGATGCTATTGCGTACCTTGCTCATGACATAGGAGATGCCATTCGTGCAGGTATTTTGGATGAGTCGGATTTACCGGTTGAGGCCAGAGAGATTTTAGGTACACGCCATTCTCAGCGTGTGGATACTATGGTAAACGACGTTGTTTCTGCTTCTTGGAATGCTGTGGTTTCTGAGGGAGTTCAAGACCAAAAGAAACCGCTTTTGGCAATGAGCGCAGAGGTAAATGGGGTAGTTACAAGGCTCCGGGAATTTATGTTTGATCATGTGTATATGCCTGCTGGTGAAGGCATGGAAGGCAGGAATGCAAGAGAAGTTATCGAATTTTTGTATGGATACTTCTTAAGTAATCACGTGGAAATACCAGAGAGGTACTTTGCCTCACAAGATAATGTTGAAAGAGTGGTGTTGGACTATATAGCAGGAATGACTGATCAATTTGCATTGCATACAGCGGAAGGTTTGAAGCCAGGTATTGCATCGGATGTTTTTTTGGGCAGAGTATAGAGAAAATAATCAGGCGTTTACCTCTTGCGTCGATACCTTTGCCTATAGTCTAAAATAACCTTATGGGCGCACCAGATGAGATAAAAGCAAAAATAGACATTGTCGATCTTGTTTTAGACTATGTTCCCGAGCTAAAAAGAGCTGGCAAAAATTTTCAAGCACCGTGCCCATTTCATAACGAGCGAACTCCTTCGTTTATTGTTTTTCCAGAAAAGCAAACATGGCGTTGTTTCGGTGCATGTTCTACAGGCGGAGATATATTTGAGTTTGTAATGAAAAAAGAAGGCACAAGCTTTCCAGGTGCATTAACAATCCTAGCTGATAAAGCAGGAATTCAATTAACGCAGGTGAGTAAGAATGACCAACCGCATCCTCTATATGTTTTGAATCGGGTGGCCCAAAAATTTTTTACTGATTCATTTATTGCAGACAGGGGGGCGCAAGCACGTACTTATGCAAAGAGCCGATACATATCAGATGAGTCAATAGCTACTTTTGGGATTGGATATTCGCCTAGTTCTGGCGATGAACTTTTGAAGCACCTTAAGACACTGGGCTACTCAGATGAGCTGATTCTTGGATCGGGCTTGGTGACTCAGTCTGAAAGCGGAAATATTAGAGATATGTTCCATGGCCGTTTGATGTTTCCGCTCCGTGATATACAAGGCAATATAGCGGGCTTTTCTGGGAGATCTATGGACGGTACTAACCCGAAGTACATTAATACAGCGAAGACGGCAGTATTTGATAAAGGCCAACTTCTATATGGGATTGATCAAGCGAAGGATTCTATATCACGGGAGAGCACAGTCATTGTTGTCGAAGGGTACATGGACGTAATCACCGCACATGAGTATGGATATACAAACGTAGTTGCCTCTATGGGAACGGCATTAACGGAGCAACAGATTCTTTTAGTCAAATCTAAAGCGAACAAAGTAATTCTTGCCTTGGATGCCGATATTGCTGGCCAAGAAGCTATGCTTCGGAGTCTCAATGCATCATGGAAGTTGCTTGGCGATATAGTGGGATCTGGTTATCGAAAACAAAGCCTTCGTAATCGTTCTGACGATTTATCCATATTGCGAATTGCATTGATAACAGAGGGTAAAGACCCTGATCAGCTCATACGAAATGATCAATCTAAGTGGAATAATATTCTATCCAACGCTGTTTCAGCGATTGACTTTCTGATTGAGGCTGAAGCGAAAAAATTAGATTTATCATCCTCTCAAGGGAAATCAGAACTAGTAGAGCGTGTCTTACCTTTGGTTTTTTCTATACCTGATTGGAATGAACAAGATCGGTATTTACAAAAACTAGCCGATACAACTGCAATTTCTAGAGATCAGCTCAGGATGATTGCAGGGAGTTGGAGCCGTAAGCAACAGTATGTATCAAGGAACGCCTCATCTAAAGCAAGGGCAGAAGATAAAGTAGAGTCTGTTTTTGCGGTAGCATCTGAAGATCCATTAGAAAAAAGAGCTATTACTCTTCTTTTGCAGCACGAGGATCTTTGGGACTATCGCTTTGACTTAAAAATAGATTTTTTCATGCATGCGGCGAATCGGGCAATATTGAGTGCGATTCACGCGGAGAGTACAATGATAGGCGCACAGGCTGAATTAGATCAGCAATTTAAAGAACGATGGACGCATTTGTCGCAGTTGCAATCACCCCCCTCAGACAAAAAAATGCGTGATGAAGAATGGGCAGCGTGCTTACGCCGATTAGAAGAGAGGTACCTTCGCGAGCTTAAATCTTTAGAAGGAGCTGCATTCGAAAACGGCGGTGATGATTCTGGGTCTGCAGAATACATCGGGAATGTTGAGCAGCAGGCATTAGAGACAAATAATCGTCTTCGTGAGTTGTTCGCTGGTAATTCACATTAAATAGTCAATATGTGTATATAAATGAGGTAAATGTGGCAACTAAAACTGAAATGGATAAGGATAAAAAATCCAAACCAATCGCAGAAGCAAAACCTAAAAAAGCGCAAGGAAAGGTTTCTGCGGCTAAGGCGAAGCCATCTACCGCCCAAAATGCCAATAAAAAAGTAAGCGAATCGAATGCTGATGACGAACAACAACTTGCTGAAGAGCAATTTAGTGCATCGAATAACGATCAACCGGAGGAGATAAATCCCTCGGAGGCAATTGCTACCTTAGCGGCCGCTATCGCCGGAGGTGGAATTGAAGAGCCGGGTCATGACGAAATTAAGGCTACCGAAGAAGAAGCTAAAGAAGCGAGTGAAGATGCTCAGCAAGACGAAATTGAAGGGTCAGAGCTTATCGATGATCCTGTCCGGATGTATTTGAGGGAAATAGGTAGAGTCACCCTCCTAACGGCAGCTGATGAAAGACGATTAGCATTGCAGTTGGCGGCATATAAGCATATTGATAAAGGAGAGCAAGAATTCTTAGCAGATACTGATCGACCTGCCAGTGCTTCAGATGTCGCAAAACTTTTATTATCTAGGCTTCAGGATCAAGGAGACTTGATAGAAGCAGTTTCTGAATATTTGGCCATTGATGAAAAAATGACTATTAGCGAACTGCTACTAAATGAAAAAATGCGTTCAGGTGTAGACGGGGAAATCAATTTTGACATGCTAGAGCAATTAGGTGAACGCTACGGTCAGGACTCTATGGAAGTGGCTCCTGAGATCGTAAAACTTTCTTTGAATAGTCATGTTTTACCTCAGGATATTTTAGGCATTATCGGCCCGGATGTTGAGATATCGGAGCTTCAAGACCTTATTCGAGACGCGGATATGGGACAACGGATCGATGCTAATGAATTTATATTAAGACGACATTTCAATCAGGTTAAACAAGACGGGATTCGCGCGCAGAGGCACCTTGCAGAGGCAAACTTAAGATTGGTCGTAAGCGTTGCCAAAAAATACATTGGACGTGGCATGTCTCTCCTGGATTTAATACAAGAGGGTAACATTGGTTTAATCCGGGCTGTTGAGAAATTTGATTACCGAAAGGGATATAAATTTTCGACCTATGCAACTTGGTGGATAAGGCAGGCAATAACTCGTGCTATAGCTGATCAAGCACGAACAATTCGGATACCAGTCCATATGGTTGAGACTATTAACAAATTAATGAGGGTTAGTCGCCGATTGGTGCAAGAATACGGTCGGGAGCCAACGACATTGGAAATTGCTGAGGGAATGGAAGTGCCACCAGAGAGAGTACGTGAGATTTTGAAAGTTTCACAAGAGCCTGTATCCCTAGAGACCCCTATTGGTGAAGAAGAAGACTCACATTTAGGTGATTTCATTGAAGACAGTAGTGCTCCGGCTCCTGCAGACGCTGCTACTTTTCAATTGATGAGGGAACAAGTGGAAGAGGTTCTCGAATCCCTGAGTGATCGTGAGCGACGAGTACTTCAATTGAGATTTGGCCTAGAAGATGGCCGTAGTAGAACCCTTGAAGAAGTAGGGCGGGATTTTGGGGTTACGCGGGAGCGGATTCGCCAAATTGAAGCAAAAGCATTAAGAAAACTGAGACATCCGAGCAGGTCTAGAAAACTGAGAGATTTCTTAGATAGCTAGATTTAGTGTTTTTTGTACTCATCAAAAAGAGTGATTTCTACACTTGCTGAAAGTGGAGCTACCAGCGATTGCGCGAGGGATTGCAGTAGCAATGTAACCCACATGTTTTCACCAATTGATCGCATCAAAATTGAGAACAAGACAAAGACAATTATTGAGAACGAGATTACTATAAATTGAACGGTAAACGTTCTAACCCAATTTCCTTCTATTAATTTCCAACTTTCAAGCACAGCTTGCAGAGGCATAGTATTTTCAAGGACGATAAAAGGCCTTATTAAGCTGAGGCGTACCCCCACATAAATTACTATAAAGATGCCAAAAATTGTGGGAATAAGGAGAAGAGCTGCAGCTGATGTAATCAGTGCTAACAAAAAGAGCTTTGGACCGAAAGCAACTAATGCACTTACTGAAGAGCTGATTTGTAATTTTCGCTGGCGTGAAGCTAAAACAACTAAATAAAAGGTGGATGTATGGAATCCGATAATAATTGAATTAATTACTGTTACCCTAAAGCTTGCTAGGTACAAATTATCAGTATTTGGGATGACTACTTGTCCGATTATATTAATCAATACTGCCGGTAGCAGTGAGACCAAAATAAAGAGGATAGGGGCGCGTGCATATAGGGCAATCGCCTCTCCCAGAAGTTCACCGAGTGAAGATTTCATAGGGCCATTATTATGTTCAGTAGGGTGAAGGAAGTTCATATAAAATATCGTAGAGGGAAGTAAACTTAGAGTCCATACTTTCAAGGATAAAATAGTGGAGACAACGAAGATACAAGCACTTATCCAAATTCCATCCCCGATCCCTTTTGACTATTTTAAAACCATGCGGTTTCAAGCTAATTACCGAAAGCGTTCCGGGTCAGATTATTTTGAAAATGGGATTTATATGAAGGCGATGAGAATTAAAGGCCAACCTGTAATTCTTGAAATTCGCCAATCGCAAGAGTCCGAATCAATAGAGCTTCGGATTGTATCTCCAAGCGTGTTTACAGAACACCGTGCCGCAGCTGAGGCGTTATCGCAACTTTTAGGGTTTGATTTGGATTTAACGGAATTTGATAACTTTGTAAAGCGAGATGAGGTGCTTAATCCACTAATAGGAGACTTAAAAGGGCTTAGGCTTACTCGTACTGCAACAGTATATGAAGCTTTGGTGAGTGCAATTATAGGCCAACAAATCTCTGCTGCGGTTGCAGGGGTAATTAGAGAGAATTTTTTGGAGCGCTACGGTTCCCCCCTAGTAACAAGGCAAGGGACGACTCTTTATGTCTTTCCTGAACCAGAAGTGATATGCAAAGAGGGGATTGATGTTCTGCGCACGCTTAAATTAAGCGGCAAAAAGGCTGAGTATATATATGAAATTTCTCAAAGAGCCGCGTTAAAAGAACTGGATTACGATGTACTATGCCCGCTGACAAATGATGAAGTGATCGATCAGCTGACCCAAATTCGAGGGATTGGGCGATGGACTGCAGAGTGGGTATTACTAAGGTCGTTAGGAAGGTTAGATGCAATTCCATCTGGAGACTTAGCATTACAGCGCATGGTGGGGATGTATTATTTTGGAACGGATAGAGTCACCGAAGAAGAATTAGGAGCCTTTGCATTGAAGTATTGGGCTCCTTTTAGAGGATTAATAACGCTATATTTATTTGCATTTTTACGGGAGAGTCGAGAAAGACTGCTGGAAGCAGCTAACTAAATCGCTGCCAGTCTTCGTGTAGTACATTAATCACATGTATTGGTGTGCCTAAACGTTTAGCTAAGGCAATTGCATGCTGTGTTCCTGGACTAACGCCATCCCATATTGCGAAGACTTCTTCAGTGTTTTCGATAACAGTACTGTTCCGATGCATAAAAAATTTTGGGTCATTATCAAAGTCATTGCCTTCAAAAAGTATTGTAATTTTTAACCCACGTTCTGTTGCTAATCTCACTGCTTCCTGATCGGTTCCAGGTGCACCATTGACAAAAATTTCAACATCGTTTGGCAAAGAATCAATAATACTTTGAAGCTGAGATTTCCATTCTGGACTATGTAATTCCGTAAATCGCGTTCCTACAATACCTATACGCTTAGCCACTATGTCATCCTTGTGATTGCAAAATTAGCTAAAATCCATTGATGCCAAATCCGGATAATCCTCGCTTAGACCCCGTTGCAAACTGCTTCATCATTTTTTGCATGTGCTTGAATTGATTGAGTAATTGATTAAGATCCGCTGGTGTCATTCCACTACCTTGCGCGATTCTTCTTCGACGGCTTCCGTTAATACGATCGGGGTGTTGTCGTTCCCACATAGTCATTGACGATATCATAGCCTTAGTACGCCGAAGCTTTTGCTCACTTAAGTCTGCCGATGGTAACTGTGATTTTACTTTGCTTGCACCTGGCAACATATCAAGAATGGAACTAATTGAGCCCATTTTTTGGACTTGCTCTAATTGACCAAGGAAATCATTCAAATCAAATTGCGATTTTCTTATTTTTTTTTCTATCTCGGCTGCTGCTTCTTGGTCTATTTCCTGCTGGGCTCGTTCTACTAAACTAACAATATCTCCCATTCCCAGGATTCTCGAGGCCATGCGCTCAGCATGAAATATTTCGAGTTCATGAATTTTTTCCCCAGTGCCCACGAATTTTATAGGGACTCCAGTAACGTGATTTGCAGTTAGTGCTGCTCCTCCCCGAGTATCACCATCTAGCTTTGAAAGTACCAAGCCTGTAAGCCCAATTTGTTCATTAAACTCTGAGGCGGTATTCACCGCATCTTGTCCGGTCATTGCATCTACAACTAGTAATGAATCAGATGGTTCTAGGCTAGTTTTTAAGGTTTTTAGTTCTTTCATCAATTGCTTGTCAGTTTGTAATCGTCCGCCAGTATCAAGTATTACCCACTGGTGGCCTGATTTTCGCGCAAGCTCAATCCCATTCTTGCAGACGTTCAAAGGATCAAGGGTTTCAGAGTTCTCAGCGTAAACAGGGATTTCTAATTGTGACCCGAGTGCTTGGAGTTGATCTATAGCAGCGGCCCTACGCAGGTCAGCTGCAACCAGAAGAGGAGATTCATTTTTCTTTTTTAATAGCGCTGCTATCTTGGCTGCAGTTGTGGTTTTACCGGAGCCTTGTAATCCAATGAGCATAATTACATTTGGCTTTGATTTACTAGTTAGAAGCTCGTGATTTCCTGTTCCTAAGAGTGTAATTATTTCATCGTTGACAAGCTTTATAATCTGCTGTCCCGGGGAGATCCCTTTTAGCAGATCTAGGTCTAATGCTTTTGCGCGGACTTGGGAGATAAACTCTCGGGCAATTTTGAAATTTACGTCCGCTTCGAGCAAGGCTAAACGAATTTCACGCATAGTATCGTCTACATCTGCTTCTGTGATGCGCCCTTTTTTCCTAAGGCGCTCAAATACTAGTGAAAATTTTCCTGACAAATTGTCAAACATACTATGTCCCACTGCGGAAAGGGCAGCCTTTCTTAGAAATCCTGTCTTCCTTCGAATGCTCTTGTTAAAGTGAGATCATCGGCGTATTCAAGATCGCCACCAGCGGGCAAGCCACGCGCTAGGCGAGTCACTCGAGGACCTAGTGGTTGTATTAACTTGCTCAAATACATTGCTGTTGCCTCTCCTTCTACCGTGGTATTAGTGGCAATAATAATCTCCTGAGGAGAATTATGATGAATTCGCTCTAATAGTTCACTGATTTTTAAGTCTTCAGGCCCTATGTTGCTCATAGGGTCGATTACTCCATTAAGCACATGATACAGGCCGTTGAAGATACCTATTTTATCTAGTGATAAAACATCAAGAGGTTCTTGGACAACGCAAATTCTGGAATGGTCTCTTGCGGGATTAGCACAAAGATTACAGGGGTCTGACTCGGCTATATTTTGGCATGTTGTGCAGAAAACGATCCGATTTTTTACGGATCCGATTATTTCAGCAAGATCTAAAGCTTCTTGGGCAGGCATTCGAATTAGGTAATAGGCGATGCGTTGAGCAGTTTTGGGGCCTATGCCTGGAAGCTTATTGAATTGATCAATTAACCTTGAAACAGCGGGTGCGGTTGATGAATTGGTATTTTCTGGAGAAGGGAAGTTATTCAAAATTACATCCCTGGGAAATTCAGACCACCAGTTAGAGCGCCAATTCTTTTAGCCGCTAATTCCTGTGACTGCGTAAGTGCGTCGTTAATTCCGACTAAAAGCATATCTTGTAATATTTCTAAGTCTTCAGGATCTACTGCATCGGGATCGATTAGTATTGATGTAATTACTTGCTTTCCGGTTGCAACTACTTTGACGGCGCCTCCGCCAGCTGTGGCCTCCACAGTTTCAAGAGCAAGTTCTTCTTGTGCTTTTGCGAATTTAGCTTGTAGCTGCTGCGCTTGTTTGATCATATTTCTATTCATCAGTCACTTCCTCCTGATCAACGGGATTGAGTTGGGGTTCTTCACTAGGAAGATTTTCAGCCCGCGTTTCTATCGTATTTTTTGAAATGACATGGCCTTGGTACAGATTAACAGCTGCTCTAACCAAATGAGAGTCTGCCCCGTTTACCTGACTGGATTGAGTACTATTAACACTTTCAATTTTTAGATTAATAGGCTTGCCATAAATCTCTTCCAATATTTTTTCAAC
This sequence comes from Dehalococcoidia bacterium, assembly GCA_022449765.1. Taxonomy (NCBI): domain Bacteria; kingdom Bacillati; phylum Chloroflexota; class Dehalococcoidia; species Dehalococcoidia bacterium. The sequence continues at coordinate 72,091 of JAKUPZ010000003.1, forward strand.
TTCAATGCGTATAGGAGGATGTTCTAGCTCTTTTTCCAGACGCTCGCTATTGGATTTAGTGCTGAATGAAATAGTGAGAATTGCGTCATTGAGTTCGTGGGATTTTGAGCTTCTTACTAAGGCAGCTACATCAAATTGCCTTTTCGGGACCCTAGTTTTGAGAGCAGTGATGAAGTTTTTCCAGTCGTCATCTATTTTTGCACCTAGCCCATTTGAGGGCGGAACAGCATTGAATGGTTTGGTAGGAGGTGTATTAAAGGAGGGAGGTTGCGTAACGGGACGAGGCTTAGGTGTGGGTTGTGGAGGAATAGCTTGTGGTGTGTTGTTTGCTGAAGCGTTTTGAAGCCCAGGGGAAGCAGGTTGCTCCTTCGAGGCCAACTCTAATTCTACGATGGCTAGTTCAAATAATAGTGGGCCGGAGAGAGACTCTTCATGTCGGAACTGGTTGAATAAACGCAGAGCATTCATTATTTTGGAAAGAGAAACGCTTTCTGCAATGAAGCTAAGCTGACTGGCTATATCCTTGGAGAATTCTGCGGTGTCTGCGACTCCTGTTTTTTCTAATAATGCGGCTCTGAGTAAAGCAATAGTCATTTGCTGAAAAGGTTGTAGATCATGGCCTTCTGAGGATACAGAATTTATGGTTTCTAGTGCTTGAGGAGTAGAGCCTGTAAGCAAATGCTTCACGAATACCATTGCTCGGTCTTCACTTTGGAGTCCAAGAAGTTCCCGTGCATTTTCTACTCGTATTGAACTCCCGAACGAAGTGATTAGTTGATCTAAGATATTAGTACCATCACGAAGGCTTCCTTTAGCTGTTTGAGCGATTATTCGCAATGCCTCTGGAGGGATATCCACGCCCTCATGAGTTGCAATTTCTTTGAGATGGTCAACCATGTCGGTAATGGAGATTTTCCTAAAATCGAAACGTTGACATCTTGAAAGGATAGTGGGACTGAGTTTATGAGGCTCTGTAGTGGCAAGTATAAAAACTGTTTGGGGAGGTGGCTCTTCAAGGGTTTTTAAGAATGCCTCAGATGCGGCGTCAGTTAATTGATGGACCTCATCAATTATATAGACTTTATATTGCCCTGCAGTTGGGGAGAAACGTACTTTTTCTCGTAACTCTCGCATTTCTTCAATTCGTCGATTGCTTGCAGCATCAACCTCAATTACATCTATGAAGCTTCCTGTTTCAATCGCGGTGCAGTTATTGCACGCACTGCAAGGATCTCCAATTGCAGGTGGCCGCATCGTGCAATTCAAGGCTTTAGCTATCACGCGTGCAGTACTTGTTTTGCCTGTACCTCTCGGCCCGCAAAGTAAATAGGCATGTGATGTTCGATTGTTGGCAATTGCTTGGGTTAAAGTTTGAGTAATGGGTCCCTGGCCAATGATATTCGAGAATCTAGAAGGGCGCCATTTTCTATAGAGTACGTCATTTGCCATGGTTTGCACTCTTCGCATTCTCAAGGAAGGACCTAAGGATTTTGGATTGAGAATCCGTCATCAAAATTTCTTGATCATTTGTATGATGCTCGTAGCCAAGTAAATGAAGGATCCCGTGAATCACAAGTAACGCAATTTCTGAATCAATCGAGACAGTGTTTTCTAGTGCTTGCCTCTGAGCCTGAGGGTATGAAAGTACAACTTCTCCTAAGTGAGATAAGAGGTCTTCAGGATTTGGGAATTCGACTGCTTCTAAAGAAGAATCAACTGTTTCATCCTCAAATTCGCCATGATTGCCAAATGCAAGAACGTCTGTAACCTCGTCAAAATTTCTGAATTGTTGATTAAGACTACGAATAGTGTCGTCATTAGTTATTGCAAGACTTATGCTGCAGGATCCCGTAGGATTCGTCTGTTGTAAGGTATGCTGAATTATGCTTCGTAGCCAAGAGGACTTTACGTAAGGTTTGAATTCAGGCTGAATTGTTATTTCAATTGAACGTTTTTTGATTTCGGCAGTCATTTTGATGTCCATTAGGATGGTAGCACAGCGCGAGGTACATCTCATTCAAAAATTTATGAATATCCCATCAGTTTAAGTACTCGGAGTATCGATACAGCAGTTAACGTATAAGCAGATTAGAACTTGAAAGGAAAAGCAGCTAATGGAAAGCAATGAACTTATAATTGACGGTTTGGGAAGAGTTAATCAGCTATTACATCGAGTTTTGAAAGATCTCCCGTTTGAAATGTTGAATGAGATGCCGTCTAAAGATACAAATTCGATAAGTTGGCTTTTATGGCATCTAACGCGAGTGCAGGATCATCACCTTTCTGATTTGGAAGGAGTCCCGCAGCTGTGGGTTTCATCAAATTTTTATGCCCAATTTGAGATGGACCCCAATGGAGATGAAACAGGTAATGGCCATACGATAGAGCAGGTAAAAGCATTTAATGTTAAAGACAGTATGCTTTTGACTGGATACAATGATGCGGTTTTTGCAAGGACGAAAAGGTATTTGCCCCAACTAACGTATAAAGATTTCAATAGAGTTTTGGATGAGCCTCAATATGACCCTATGCCGACGGTCGGAGTAAGGTTGGTAAGTGTACTTTCTGATAATACTCAGCATGTTGGTCAAGCTCTTTTCGTGAGGGGAATGTTGCAAGGATTTGGCTGGCGGGTTTAGATTTCTTCAAATAAATAATCCCGTGAGTAAAATCCTGTTGATTAAAAAGAATAATGACCAGTTAAAAAAGGACGGTAATTATGAGCAATGAGGCGAATCCTAACCCAGAGGATGTCCCGTTTTTCAGCCTAGAGGCTTACTCGTTAGCCCAGAGGGTGGCCATTGTGTCTGGGGGTAGTGATGGCATTGGCCGGATGATTGCCCACGGGTTTGCCGACGCGGGAGCAAGAGTAGTGATTGCTGCTCGCGGAGAAGAAAAAATTACTAAAGTTGTAGCTGAAATTGAGGCAAAAGGCCACCGGGCCGTTGGTATTCCTACGGATGCCACTGACCCGGATGCTATTGAGCATTTAGTAAATAGGACAGTAACTGAATTTGGGCAAATAGATATTCTGATGAATGTTGTAGGAGGATCGCAAGGGCCGACGTTTAAGCGTGGCCCCTTGCTGGAACTGTCAAAAGAGGATTTCAATGAAGCCTTTAACATTAATGTGACTAGTGCGTTTTTATTCAGCAAAGCAGTTGTTCCTTACATGCTTCAACAAGAGAGCGGCGTCATTATTAATATGGCTTCAATAGGAGCAAGGGATTACAGATTGCCCGAGACAGGTATGAGTGTTTACAACATGACAAAAGCTTCTGTAATGCATTTGACTAGAAGTATGGCTAAAGAATGGGCTCCAAATATTAGAGTGAATTGTATTAATGCTGGCCATTTCATAACACCACGCCGGGCGCGAACTGAGCAGCCAGAGCGCCGAGCAAGGAGTCTAGCGGAGATCGAAATCAATCGTTTCGGGAATCCGAGTGATATTGCGGGCGCAGCAGTTTTTATAGCATCGGACGCAGGTGCATTTTTTAATGGATCATACTTAGATTTGCATGGTGGTACATAATTGACTAGCTACGGGGTAAGGATATAGGAGGGAATTGTGGATCTTTCGAGATTTTCTATGGAAGGACGTACGGTAATTATTACTGGGGGGAGTGGAGGTATTGGTCGAGGCTGTGCTAGAGCATTTGCCAGCGCAGGCGCTAACATTGTGATTGCGTCAGTACCCGCGGATAGTATTCCGCCTGCTCTTGAAGAAATTGAAAAACTTGGATCCCAAGCATTAGGTATTTCTGTGAATGTAGCGGAGCCGCTGGAATTAGATCGAATGGTAGGAGAAACCCTTCAACGATTTGGGAGAATCGACGCTTTGATTAATGTTGCGGGGGGGTCATACAGTAGAAATCCAGACATGCCACAGTATAAAAGATCGTCTTTATCAGAAATGGATGGAGAAGATTTTGTGGGCGCGTATGTGGGGAATGTTAAAACCGCTTTCTTGGCGTCTCGTGCAGTGATTCCTCATTTACAGAAGAGCGGGAAAGGTTCGATAACGAACATTGGGTCAATTGCGGGTTTGGATAGAAAACCGTCATCTCCCGACATAGCAGCCTATGGCACCGCAAAAGCAGCCGTACACAGCCTTACTGTGCATATGGCACACCAATGGGGTCCTCAAGTGAGGGTGAATTGTATTGCTCCTGGAACAATTGATACGCCGCGGCCTGAAGGAACTGTTCGCCCTGAAATGGCTCAAGCTGCACAAAGGATTGCAGTTGGAAGAGTGGGTGTAGGGGATGATATAGGTAGTGTGGCGCTATTTTTGGCCTCTGATGCTGCAGGTTTTGTGAACGGTATAGTTATTCCTGTGCATGGCGGGGAATAAATTTCTTTTTCCAAGGAATTTTTAGTGCAGCCTCACAACGATAGTAAAAATAGAACGTACAAAACTTATGGAATAGTTTTGCGCTCGTATTCAATGCGTGAATCTGACCGACTAGTGACTGTTCTCACTCCAGGTTTCGGTAAGATAAAAATAGGGGTCAGGGGAGCTAGGAAAATTAAAAGTAAGCTGGGAGGGCATCTTCAAATTCTTAACCATGCACTCCTTGTTATCCATTCGGGTAGTGCATTTGACATTGTTTCAGGTGCTGAGGCCGAAGAATCATTTGCAACGATTAAAGAAGATCTTTCGCTTTTAGCAAAAAGCCTATATTTAATGGAATTAACTGATGCAATTATTCCAGAAGCTGCACCGCATCCGGATGTGTACGATTGCCTATTGTCTGCCTTACGTTTAATGAACAGTAGGAAAAACCCAGATATTATTTCAGCATGCAGTGAATTTAAGATTCTTCAGAGTACTGGATATCTCCCTGAATTATATAGATGCGTGAGTTGTGACACTGAAATTATTCAAGGAGCGCATGGATTTTCACCTCGCCTCGGGGGAGTAATTTGTATTGACTGTGAGGGGTATGGAGCAAGCTCAAGCGCTATTTCTGTGGAGGCTCTAAAAGTTTTGCGATATATGTCTAGAGTTGAGATGGAGCAAGTAGCAGATCTCAATTTGAATTTGAATCAGCAGAATGAGTTAAATCAGTTACTGGGGCAACTTATTACGACGGTTCTAGAAAAAAAATTAAACTCCTCAGTCTTTATAGAGCACTTAACCAACATTAGATCCAATCAATAGGCTCTTCAATGGGATTTCCATAAGTTGCAGGCGCTTCACTTGTCCATTCAGTCAACTCTTCGACTTTATAAGCGCGAATATCGGGGTTGTCAGAATCTTTCAAAGATATGATTAGGTAGTAAGAGTCTGGGTAAGTGATTAATCTTAAATCAGTATCGGAAAGACGTGCTTCCGATCCCGTGTGAGAATGATAGATGCATAGAACATCCCAATTGTGTTCTTCTATTGATTTAATGACCTTTATGTGCTCTTTCCCTTCAAATTCATAGCGGAAAGGGCTGCTTGCCGCATTTTCCATTGGGTAATGGTAGGTAGCAATATCGTCCATTCCAGATAAAACACCACAGCACTCGTTTGGATAATTCTCTATTGCATGGCTAAGCATGGCTTCTCGGAAAGCTTTAGGTATTTTCATGAGATTTCCTTTTTTATACTAGTTAGTTACAACAATATGTGTATTCGTATCATTTGCGGGAGCAACATGCCCTATAAGTGCGGCCGTAACACCATTCTTGGCAAATAGGTTGTTTAGGTCTTTAATTTTGTCGGGAGGTACAGATATTAGCAAACCTCCTGAGGTTTGTGCATCACAAAGGATAAGCTTTTGGGTTTCTAGGAGATCGTCATTCCATTTGGTAGTCAATTTTGCAATGTCTAAGTTTTTTTGCGAACCACCTGGAAATATACCTTGCCCTGCTAATTCTAGGCATTGAGGTAGTAAGGGAATTTGGTTGAACGAAATAGTGGCAGTGGTTCCACTGCCGGCCATCATTTCAGTTAAATGCCCTATTAGGCCGAATCCAGTTACATCAGTTACTGAATTAGGTGAAACTTGCTGGAGTACTTCGCAAGCCTTCAGATTCAATGTGCGCATGCTGTTAATAGCAGTGTCTAATGCGTCCTTATTTACCACTTGTGCCTTTGCTGCGGTAGTTATGATTCCTGTTCCTATGGGCTTCGTAAGTAATAAGTAATCGCCATCTTTGGCCGTATTATTTCGGAAAATTTTTTCTGGATGGATAGTTCCTGTTACGGATAGGCCAAATTTGGGCTCGTTGTCTTTAACGGTATGGCCTCCAGCTATGATTACATTAGCTTCTTGAGCAATGTCACTGGCTCCTAGTAGGACCTGATGTAGGATAGATTTTGGTAATTCTTCTGGGAAGCATACGATATTGAGGGCTAGAAAAGGCTTTCCTCCCATGGCATAGATATCACTTAATGAGTTTGCTGCAGCGATTGCTCCAAATTCATAAGGGTCGTCCACTATTGGAGGGAAAAAATCTAGAGTTTGGACGATGCAGAGCTCCTTTGAGAGTTTGAAAATGGCAGCATCATCTGAAGAATCAAGTCCTACAATTAAGTTAGGATTTGATACATGGGGTAAATGTTTCAGGATCTCTCCGAGATCCTCCGAGTTGAATTTACCCGCTCAACCCGCGCAGGTTGCAAGATCAGTTAAACGGAATTCATCTTTTTCCATGTTGGAAGTATAGTCTATCTTGAATTGAAGAGGTTTTGATTTGCAGGAGTTATTTATGAAGAACGGGATTATCGTAAAGCAAGGTAATGGCGGAGCAACGAGAATCGAAATAAGATCAAAAAATCAAGCTGGCGTTCTTTATATTGTGCCTGCTGAGGCCAGCTGGGTTGCTTCCGAGGAACAATTGCATGCACATTCTCTCGCAGGTTTTTTCACAGAAATAATGGAAGTTGACTCTGAAGAGATAAAAAAGCTAATGCACCGATGGGGGATGTCTTTTAGGCCTCTTGCCTTGGAGTAAATGGGGCTTAAAAGTTTTTCCTTGAAGTAAACCCTACCTTGGGTAGTTCTAAAGGATGTGCATTTTTCAAGGAGTTTTCTAAAAGCTGTAAAAGGCTATTTATAGACGGGTCTCTATCTAGGCCCGTCCAGCTAAAGAACGGAAAATTTTTGATTTCAGAGTATGACGGGCCGTAGAGGGCATCGACTAAATGGGAATTTCGGTCTGTAAGTTTTCTCCAAGCTGCGATCGCAGTGAAATTAAGCGAAGTTGCAGAGTTCCATATTTCGACCGAGCCCCCCATGGCATGGGATCTTTGTTGTAATGCACCAAGTGCAAGACTAGAGACAGTAGGCAAGCGAGGTGAAGGGTTTGCAGTATCAGTTAAGATTTGAAGCCTTCCTCCATTTGAAATGAAGGAAAGAACACGCTCATCTATTTCCCCTAGGAAGAATTCTGGTTCAGAGGCGACAATTGTGATGGCAAGTGACGGTTCATCAAATAGCCAGCTAGATAATTCCTTACTTAAAAGATTGCCCGAAGCGTTAGCAGGCCCAATCGTCGATGGTTGATAATTAGGTTTGCCTGTAGGAATTACTCGGGCTCCAATTGCTGGACTATCGGGGTCTTCAGCAGAGCTTAATAGTTGCTGAATTAAACCAGAAAAATTTGTCCCGTATAGGCGCATTAATCGACTGACAGTGATCTCTTGAGCTTGTGAAAAATAGATTGATTTATTTCCCATATATCTAAAAATAATACTTTCTAATATATCTAATATATCTAATATATTTTGAACATTACAATTATATTATACAAGTAAATAAATATTAGGAAATATAATAACCAGAGTTAGTATTTACTATTTTAAATATAGTAAATATCGGGGAATTTAAAATTATGTAACAGGCGAAATGGAGTCTTCTAATGGTGTGGGCTCGGAGTTGAAAAGCTTTTCTAGCTCCGCGCCTTCAACTGTTTCATGGGCCATCAAGTAGCGTGCAATTTGTACAAGTTTCGGATAATTTTCTTTTAGGATCCGTTCGGCAGTTTCGTACGCTTGAGTGACTATGATCTGAACTTCCTCATCAATCTCTTGTGCAACTTTTTCTGAGTAATCACGTTGCTCAGAAATTTCTCTTCCCAGGAAAACCATTTCCTCTCTTTTCCCAAAGGTTCGAGGCAATAAACTATTGCTCATTCCGTACCGGGTAACCATTGCACGTGCTATTTGTGTGACTTTTTCGAGGTCGCTACTTGCACCAGTAGTAACTTCACCAAAAGTGACTTGTTCGGCGATCCGTCCGCCCAGCGCCATGGCGATTTGATCTAAGAGTTGGGGACGTGTATAAAACATACGGTCTTCTTCAGGAAGCGATTTTGTGTAACCAGCCGCCATGCCTCGGGAAATTACTGATATTTTTTGTACGGGATCTGCATGCTCAAGCAAATGACCGACTAAGGCATGCCCTCCTTCATGGTATGCAACAATTTCTTTTTCATGGTGCGAAATGACTCGAGTACGTCTCTCTGGGCCCATAGTAACGCGATCTACCGATTCTAAGAGCTCTTCCATACCGATTGTGGTACTTTGACGACGTGCTGCTAGTATGGCCGCTTCATTTACCAGATTAGCTAAATCAGCCCCACTGAAGCCAGGGGTTTGCTTTGCAATCACCTCAAATTTCACTTGGTCCGATAGGGGTTTTCCTTCAGAATGAACTTTTAAGATGGCGATGCGGCCATTGATATCTGGCTGATCAAGAACAACTCTTCTGTCGAAACGACCTGGTCTTAGTAATGCAGGATCAAGTATGTCAGGACGGTTGGTTGCTGCGACAACGATTACATTCGTGTTGGTATCAAAACCATCCATTTCTACCAGAATTTGATTGAGTGTTTGCTCACGTTCGTCATGACCGCCGCCTAGCCCGGCACCTCGTTGTCGTCCAACGGCATCGATTTCGTCGACGAATACAATTGCAGGAGCATTACGCTTCGCTTGGTCAAATAGATCACGTACGCGTGAAGCACCGACACCAACAAACATTTCAACAAACTCAGATCCGCTGATAGAAAAGAAAGGGACACCAGCTTCCCCAGCAACTGCTCTACTTAGTAAGGTTTTTCCTGTGCCAGGAGGGCCAACCATAAGTACTCCTTTGGGAATATGGGCCCCTAGCGAAAGGAATCTTTCAGGGTATTTTAAAAATTCTACAATTTCTTGGAGTTCAGCCTTGGATTCTTCCACGCCAGCAACATCAGCGAAGGTAACAGTAGGCTTATTTGGCGCAAACATCTTTGCCCGACTTTTGCCAAAGCCAAGGGTTTGGTTGTTGCTGCCCTGAGCTTGCCGCATCATGAATAAGAGAATAGCGCCGAAAAATAGCAGAGGTAAAAACTGCAGGATAATCCCAAAGAAACTACCCATACTGCCTGATTCATTGACTTCAATTATTATTCCCTTTTCTGCAGGGTTTATTCCTGCAGACTGGAAAATTTCAAAAATGCTAGTACCAGGTTCCTTTGTCGCGCGCATTGGCTGGTTAGCATTTTGACGCGGGGTAATCAAAAGATGATCGCCATCGACAACAATTTTAGAAATCTGGCCATTGTCGGCTTGGTCTAAAAGTGTCGTAAGGTCGGTGGATGCTGCAGAATTATTAGAGGAAAAGAGTGTGAAAAAAACACCGATAATAATTACCAGTATTACAAGGTAGACGAAAGTATTTCCAGCCCATTTTTTTCGTTGATTGTTCATTTTACGCTTAGCATTCTAATCAGCTTATATAAATAGCTTACTGCAGAACCTTTTGTGTAGGCAAAAGTTTAAAGGATATTATCGCCTGTTGTTAATGGGGCTACCGTTGACGTTACCCCAGTGTAGTTTATAATTACGTTATTCACTTCTATATTCTCAATGAATGCCGGGGGAGAGGCTCTACTTGAACGTTGAAGATGCAATAGGTCACTATCTGCAAGGTAGTGCACAAAAACTTGACGCGTATGCACATCAAGAACTAAATAGGTTTGCACGGTCAATAGGTTCAGAAAAGCTAGTTGCGGAACTAACCCCACCTCAGGTTGCTACGTATGCAGAAAACGTAGTTTCCTCAGGAGGCGATATTCATGGCAGGCTTGGACCAATCAAAGAGTTCTTGGCCTATTTGAACAAGAAAGGTTTGTCTACTCATAGCCTTTCTGCTCACGTGAAAATCCCTCGAGCAAGTGTTCGTGCTTCTGCCAGAGTCTCACACGATACTATTGAAATGAGCTTAAGCGGGATTAATACCCTAAAGGATGAACTTGATGGCCTTAAAAGCCAAAGAGAGTCGATAGCTGCCCAAATACAGCTTGCTCGTGCAGATGGAGATATTTCTGAGAATTCACCACTGGATGCTGCGCGTGAACTGCAGGGTCAAACGGAAGCTAGAATTAGGGAACTTGAGGATACTCTTTCACGTGCGGTTCCCATTGATACACGAGGACTGAAAGGCCGTTCCGGCGCTCGAGTTGGCGCGACTGTAGTGCTTCAGGATTTAGACACAAACAAAAAAGTAACATTTCACCTGGTAGATTCAGTTGAAGCAGATCCATCTACAGGCAAAATATCACTGGGCTCACCTATGGGCGGTGCTATCGCAGGAAGAATAGAAGGTGATGAGATTGAAGTCTCTGCCCCAAGAGGGATTCGTCATTTTCGGATTGGTTCGGTTAAGTTCTGAGTGGGCCTTTAGTCCGATGGTTGCGCTGGCTTCTTTTGGGCGCTGCCTTTCGTAAGATTTTCCGTCCAGTTATTTTCCTCCTACCTCCTGAAACGGCTATGCATACGGGCGAGAAACTCCTTAAATTTAGACCTGTATGGCGCGCGCTTGCCCCCGCCGCAGAGGAAATATCATTACCAGCGCAGATGGGTGATATCAGCCTTCGTAACCCAATCGGCTTAGCAGCAGGGTTAGATAAGAAATGCGAATACCTTTCGAGCTTGGCTGATTTTGGATTTGGGTATGTTGTTGGAGGTACTGTTACCTATAACCCTCGACCCGGCAATTCAAAGCCTCGCGTTATTAGAAATAAGCATTCTAGATCATTGATAAATGCTCTCGGTTTTCCAGGAGATGGCCTCACTAATGCTATTACTAGATTGTCGGAATTACAGCACAGACCGAGCAAAGTACTTGTGAGTATTGCTGCACTAGACGATGAAGAAGCGGTGAAGTGCTTAGAAGGACTTGAGCCATTAGTCGATGCGGTCGAGTTGAATATTAGTTCGCCTAATACACTAGGTATACGTAAGTACCATGATTTAGAGGCTTTGGAGATTCTTTTGGGGAAATTGAATCAAAGCCGTAATAAACCCATATATGTTAAGTTGCCACCATTTGTAGATGGCCAAGGGGCAGAATTAATTTTAAGCCTTGCTCAAGTTTGTAAAGACTCTGGTATATCAGGATTTACAGTAGCAAATACCATACCTGTAGAAGATAGTAGACTAGCAGTCGGACGCGGGGGCTTAAGTGGTAGAGAAATTTTCCCTAATCTTTTAAAAATGATTCCGATTGTTCGTTCTGAAGTGGGCGATAAGATGGTAATCAATGCATGTGGAGGGATTTCATCCGGCTTAGACGCACATGCCGCCTTGCAAGCAGGTGCAGATACGGTCCAGCTGTATACAGCACTAGTATTTGAAGGACCTAAATTGGTATCAGATATATGCAATGACATGCGAAAGCAAGGCTTGAATTAATAGAGTAATTCAACGGTTTCGGCCAGGGGCCCAGTTTAATTCAACGAACCCCTGTCCAATTGATTCTCCATTCACCCGATTCAATACCTTCACCCCGGATTCCCAGTATGTCACTGGCAGCAAATTCCCGGTAAATTCGGATGTTTGATTCAAAGAAATGAGAGTTAGTTGTAGTTTTTCGGAAGGGATATCAAGATACCATTCAGTTCTATAAAAAGTGCCAGTTTTGGGGCTTTGCCATTCTTCATTACCAGATTTAAAAATGAACTGATCTCTTGTCAAGAATTTGGGGTCTTGTCCCGCCTTTCTTATGGTAGCGTAATTTTCAATGGGTTCCCCGTTCCGGTTATAGAGCAAAGAAATCATTAAATCAGTTCCATCGTTCAGTTGGATACTGGCCCAATCCCATTCGACTGCGACTGGCTGGAAGTCTCCCCATTGCTTATCAAGCCATCCAAGTCCGTCAACTTTGATTTTTTCCCCTGAAGCTAGTGTTAAAAAGCCTTCAATATCGAGTCTGGGCCTAGTGTAGTAGTAAGTAATTCCCGCGTCTTCATAATCCAATATGCCACCACCATGAAGCAATGGTGAGGTAGTGGCAGTGAGCTTGAGTTCGTATTTGTACTTATTCACGGTTCCACTTAAGAAATAATGTCGTCCTTGAGTTCCCTGCATTTTTGAATCGCCTATAGTGAAGTCAAAATTGCCAGGAGCAAAGGTAGGGATGGAGCTTGTCGCTCGGATACGTTCAGAAGTAAAATGATCCTGTTCAGGGGTAGAGAGGCCAACTTGCCTTACGTACATAGTCCTATTAGACGATGGCTCCTGTACTTGGAAAATAACATCGTGTAGAGCAAATGTTCCTTTTTCTTCATTTTCTAAATGGGCATTGAAGTACCACCATTCTGCCAAATAATTATGAGGGGATTCATCACTGGGAAGCGTCAAAGGAGGTAGCCCAAACGGGGGAGTTGGAGTCGGGCTCGTTGTTTGACATGCACTCAACAGCACAAGAACAGTGATTGGTATTACCAGTTGAAGTAGTTTCATTAGATTTACTATCTACATTTTACGAAATTAAATAGGAAGGTCTATTAGTGGATTAAGATGAAGATTTGACTAAAATACCACCATGCTAACAAAAAAGAACTTTGTCATTGTAGGTTCCGTCACGCTCGCGCTTGTGATTTGCTATTCCGTATTCTCAGTAGTGACAGTCAATTTGGCTTTAACCGCTCGTGCTTCAGAAATTGGGCTATACCCTGATCAATTTGGTTTAAGTTACGAAGATATTGAATTCTCACCCAGGGGCGACGAATCTATTACGCTGCGGGGCTGGTGGATACCGGCATCGGATGATTTCCAGCCTGAGGTATCGAAAGGGACAGTAATTGGAGTTCATGGGTTAGATGGGAATAGGGAAAATTTATTGGAAATGGCTCCATCGTATATAGGTGAAGGGTTTTCTTTTCTAATTTTTGACCTTAGGGGTCATGGCATGTCAGATAAGGCGCCTATGGGAGCAGGGCTAAAGGAAATTCAAGATCTCCAAGGAGCTATAGATTTTGTGGTTTTAAATCATAACCCTGGCCCAGGGGGAATTTTCCTGCATGGTCTTTCTTATGGAGCGGCAATAGTCTTACTTACCGGACATAATGAAGTATCAGTAGGTGGCGTTTTTTCAGATTCATCATTTGCCTCGTTGACGGACCTGGTCGTGCAAGAAGTTGCTGATCGAACTTACCTGCCACTCTGGGGAGCTTCATTATTCCGACCAGGCCTTATTCGCGCAGCTAAAGTAATGAAGGGTTTGGATCTAGACAAAGTGCTGCCTGCAGAAGCAGCGGGGGAATATACTTACCCCATTGCTTTAGTTCACTGCAAATCTGATCAGCGAATAAAAATTACACACCTAGCACAAATTAGAGCACAAGTACAGGAACCTCCCTGGCTGGTGGCGTATCTGAATTGCGATCACTCCAATGCAAGATTTGATCATGCGGAACATTACAATGCTACAGCACTAAGTTATTTCAATAGCAGGATAGAAGGCGATTTAGAATAATACGTTTTTAGCTATGAAAACTGCATAAATGATTAAAATCCGTAAAAATTACACAGGTAATTGCAGAACTGCATAAATGTATATGCTAATCTACGACCATTCTGTCCGGCGTTAAGTTGGAGGTTACATGACGCAACGTAAAATAACTGGAATTTTGATGATCATTGGGCCAGTAATCGGGTTGCTTTTCTGGCTTGTAGGGCCAGCAGGCATTTTGGGTGGCAATGGTCTTGATGCGGATTCAACCAACGCTCAAATTGTAGGGGTATTGGTGGCTAATTCTGATTGGTCAGGGTATTCGTTATTGTTCGGAACGATTGGCCTGCTTCTCTGGCTGGGTGGATTTACAGGAGTAAAGAGCTCAATGTCCTCTGGGGAGGGGTCTGCTTACTCAGGCCTGGGTTATTTGTTTATTTTAGTCGCAATGGCTGGGATAGCTGCATCGAATGGAATACAGGCAGGCGTTACTATGGAGGCAGCGCAAGCTGGTGTCGCAGGGGCGTTTTATGGTGCTTCAGATGCGCTAGGTCAATTCAGCATTACTATCCTATCAATTGGTGTAGGTATTATGGGAATTGCAATGCTAATCCAAAAGAATGTCAGCCAAATCTTGGCTGGGATTCCAGTGATTTTGAGCATAGTTATAGTTGCTATGGTTTTGACTGATCAGGATCCGAGCGTAGTGGGTGCTGGATATGGATTGGTGACACTTTGGAGTATTTGGCTAGGTGTTACCCTAGCCCGCTCTGAATAGAAGAATAGGGATTTATTAAAAAAATAGAGGCTTCCTTATTGGAGCCTCTATTTTTTTAATGAAGAACTAGTGGAGTAATCCGCCTCCATCTACAACAATAGATTGGCCTGAAATCATTGAAGCATCATCGCTAGATAGGAAAGCAATCAATGCGGCAAGATGCTCGGGGTAGACTCGTTCTTTAATTGCTTGGTTTTGCATGGTCCTGTTGAACATATCTTCCCCGTTAAATTCAAGGGTCCCAGGCGTTGCGACTTGCCCTGGCATTACTGCATTCACAGTTATCCGGTCGTCTCCCAATTCCTTAGCCATGTTCCAGCTTAGGCCAACGACTGCTCCTTTTGCTGAAACATATGGTGTCTGACCTGGATTTCCCATGAAAAAAGTTCGAGAAGCGACGTTTATGATTCGTCCGTTACCGCTAGCTTTTAGGAACGGGTAAGCTGCTTTGATGGCTAAGAAATAACCGATATAATTTACTTCAGCAAATTTTTCGAGATCTTCTTTTGTCCAAGATTGCCAGTCACGCCTTGGGGCAATAAGGCCTGCATTGTTAATTAAAATATCGATGCCATTAAGGGCATTTGCGGAGTCGTTGATTGCACGCGCCAATTGCTCTTCATTTGTAGTATCTGCTTCAAAGGCATAGCCTCCTAAGCTTTTGGCAACTTCGCTTGCTTCATCTAGTCGTAGGTCGACAATAGCAACTGAAACTCCTTCACTTGCTAGCCTTTCTGCAGCTGCCTTGCCCAAGCCTCTTGCGCCACCTGTGATAACAGCCGAACGACCGTTCAGTCCTCGCATGAGAGATCTCCTTAAGTAAGTATTTTGTCACGGAAGTATAGCTGTATTGTGGGTTTCCTAGAAGCGAGGCAATTTTTTCTGGACTGATGAGCCAATTAAAGGTACAATGTTCAGTGGAGAGTGGGCCTAGCCCACTCTCTCGTTTTCTTGAAATAGGAGAACGAATTTAATACGAAGTAGTTTGAGACGGAGTGCCTATGAAGAGCGAGTTTCTGATTGCTGTTACACAATTAGCTGCGGAGCGGAATCTACCACAGGATATGGTGGTGACCGCTGTTGAGGCTGCATTGGCTTCTGCGTATAGAAGAGATAATGCAGCAGGTGCACAAAGTAATGTACGTGTTCGACTTGAGCCAAGCACTGGAGAAGTTGAAGTCTTTCAACTAAAGACCATAGTTGAAGAAGTAGAGAATGAATTGGCGGAATTGACACTCAGTGAAGCCAAGAAATTGCGCAAGAATCAAGAACTAGCCATAGGTGATGTTCTTGAATTTGAGATGGAAGCCGCCCAGGTGGCCGGTAGAATCGCTGCTCAAACTGCAAAGCAGGTAGTTATTCAAAGGCTCCGTGAAGCAGAGCGTGAGCTGGTCTATGCTGAATTTGCTGAAAAAGAAGGTGAAGTTTATAGCGCTACAGTTCAACGGGGCTATGGTGGAACCGTTACGATGGATCTAAATGGTCGTGCAACAGCAGTGCTTCCTCCCGTGGAACAGGCTCCTACAGAGAGATATAGACCTGGGATGAAAATGAAAGTGATGATCAGGGAAGTTACTCGTACTCAGAGAGGCCCCGAGATTGTGGTATCCAGAACTGACGCAGAGCTATTGAGACGCTTGTTTGAGATGGAAGTGCCCGAAATTTATAACGGGATCGTTGAAATTCGAGGTATCTCTCGCGAGCCGGGTTCTCGCTCGAAAGTCGCGGTACATGCTTTACAGGATGGAGTAGATCCTGTTGGGGCGTGCGTCGGCTTAAGAGGCATTCGCATCCAAAATATTGTTAATGAATTACAAGGAGAAAAAATTGATGTAATTCAATGGTCGAAAGACATGTCAATTTTTGCATCGCATGCACTTAGTCCCGCTCAACCTCTTCGAGTTGATCTGAATGAAGAAGAGCAATCTGCTGTTGTAGTGGTCCCTGATAGGCAGTTATCTCTTGCCATAGGTAGGGAAGGTCAAAATGCCAGGCTTGCTGCAAAGCTAACTAATTGGAAAATAGATATAAAGAGCTCTACTGAGATAGAGATTGAGCGGATGAAGATCCAAATTGAAGACGAAGTCGCTGAGCGAGCTGCTGCAGAGACGGTTTCTGATGCCAGCACAAAAGAGGAAGCAAGTATTGCTGCTGAAATTGAAGACGAAGCACCTGAGCCTATAGTGGCGGAGGTAGCCGAAGCACTGGACGAGGACGAGGCGGCGTTGATGGCCGAACTTGAGGCTGAGGCTTTAGAAACGGAATCGCAACCGGCTACTGGTGAATTGAGCGTTGAAGAGTTACTTGCATTGGAATCACTTGACGGTGAAGTCTCGGTAGAAGAAGAAATTATTGTAGAAGAAGAAATTACAGTTACGGACTCGATGAATGAAGATGATATTTGGAAAGTTCCAGAAGCAATCGGTGGTGGCCCTACGATAAGATTCGCTGAGGACATATTAGGTTCTCCTTCTTCCAGTCCGCGTCGAGGAGGAACATCCAAGCGCAGAGGCGGGGGTAATTCTTCCCCTCGAAAAGGGAATAGAGGCAGATCGAGATCCGATGATGGTGGAGATAATTCTTCGGATATGCCTGGATAAAATAGTAGCCTTCAGTTTTGAACTCCACGAATGAGGTGGGTGTAATTGAAGAACCGGCAACCATTAGGCAGAAGGTGTATTGTTTGTGGGGTAAAAAGCCTCAAAAACGATATGCACAGAGTGGTTATGAGTAATGAAGGGAAATGTGTCATTGACAAAGCTGGCACTATCCCTGGTAGAGGTGCCTATATATGCAATGATGTTAATTGCTGGGGCGCAGCCCAACTAAATAAACGGGCAACGATTGCGCTGCGGGTACATGTAGGACCCAGCAACGATGAAGAATTAAAATTGTTTGCGAATGAACTGCGTCGGTTTTTATAGGGTTATGGGTGAGAAAAAATATGGATGACGAACAACAACAAGAAGTAACCACTACCCGAAAAGTAACTTTGAAGGCCCTGCCTCTTGGAGAGGCAGTCTCCGTAGGTGCATTAGCGGAGAAGATGCAAGTCGACCCGGTTCAAGTGATTAAACAGTTAATGCGTACAGGTATTTTTGCGAGCATTAATCAGGCTGTAGATTTTGAAACTGCGGCAGTTATAGCAAGGCCATTCGGCTTCGCCGCAAGGAAAATTGAAGAAGCGTCCGGTTTAGGTCTTAGCGGTGTGACTGAAGACAGCTCATCCTCAAGCCTTGCTTCGCGTCCTGCAGTGGTGACAATTTTAGGTCATGTTGATCACGGTAAAACAACGTTGCTAGACGCAATTCGCAGTACTAATGTCGTAGATAAAGAGGCGGGAGGAATAACGCAGCACATTGGTGCTTATCAGGTACTGCATAATAACTCTCCCATCACTTTCATTGATACTCCTGGGCATGAAGCCTTTACAGCAATGCGTGCGCGTGGGGCTCAAGTGACAGATATAGCCATTCTTGTGATTGCTGCTGATGACGGTGTGATGCCTCAAACATCAGAGGCGATTAATCACATTAAAGCAGCTGAAGTCCCAATTATTGTGGCTATTAATAAGATGGATTCTCTTGAGGCTGATCCCGAAAAAATCAGGCGCCAACTTGCGGAGCATGAACTACTTGTTGAAAAGTGGGGAGGCGATGTTATTGACGCAGAAGTTTCAGCAAAGACTGGTGATGGGCTAGATGATTTGCTGGAAAGCATTGAATTAGTAGCCGAAATGGCAGAGCTTAAGGCGGACCCTGAGCGTCGCGGCGTTGGAGTAGTTGTTGAAGCAGAATTAGACCGTAATAGAGGTGTTGCTTGTACTGTTCTCGTCCAGACGGGAACTCTCCACGTAGGTGATTTTATCGTTGTTGGTTCTGTTCGAGGTAGAGTAAAGGCCCTGGTTTCAGATAAAGGCGAGAGAGTTACTACGGCGGGTCCCTCCATGCCAGTAGAAGTCCTTGGCCTGAGTGAGCTTCCAGTTGCTGGTGATCGCTTGATTGTTGTTGAAGATGAAAAATCAGCAAGGGGTGCAGTTGAACAAAAATTAAGGAATGAAGATCTCAATCGCATGAAGAGAGCTACATTAGAAGACGTGGGTTCTCTTATTTCGAGCGGGCAGGCAAAAGAATTATGCTTAATTTTGAAGACGGACGTACAAGGTAGTGTAGATGCGGTACGCCAGTCATTGGAACAGTTAAACACAACTGAAACTCAAGTGCGTATTGTTCATTCGGCAACGGGGGCGATTACGGAAACTGACGTACTGCTAGCAGTAGCTTCAGAAGCGATAATTATTGGATTTAATGTGAAGCCTGATCAAGGGGCGCAGCGATTGGCGGATCATGACAATGTTCAGATCCGGCTGTACAACATTATTTATAGATTGACTGAAGATATTGAAAAAGCTTTAAGTGGTTTGCTTGAACCTGAGACACAAGATTTTGTAGAAGGGACAGCAGAAGTCCGAGCAATTTTTGCCTTGGGTCGCACGCGTAAAAGTGCAGGGTGCTACATTACTGATGGCAAATTTACCCGAGGTGATAGGGCCAGAGTCCTCAGAGAAGGTGAAGAAATTTTTGACGGTTCAATTGCAGGGCTAAAGCGCTTTAAAGACGACGTACGTGAAGTACTTTCAGGCTATGAATGCGGAGTATCGCTTGATGGATTTAATGATTTCATTGAGGGTGACATTATTGAAGCGCATCGTGAGAGATTGGTCTAGAATTTCACGGAGATGTGATGGTTAACCATCGTAACGATCGAGTAGCAAGTACGATTCATCGTGAGATCAGCCAACTTTTGAATGGTCAACTGACCGACCCCCGGCTAAACCATATTGTTACGGTATCTGAAGTTTCTTTAAGTTCAGATTTCTCAAAAGCGACCATTGGAGTTACTGTTTTGGCAGATTCTCAATCAGCAGTTGAGGTAGCTGCAGGATTAAATTCAGCCTCTGGCTACTTGCGGAAAGAGCTAGGAACCCGACTCTCGTTGAAGCGTACGCCTCTATTGGAATTTGTTCTAGATACCAAGATTAATGAGGGTGATTCAGTATTAGAGTTGTTGGACACAATTAAGAGCGAGTACAAAGAGGATGACGAAGCAGGATATTGACGGCATATTAATCATTGATAAGCCACCAGAATTCACCTCAATGAATGTGGTTCGTGCAATAAAAAGAATTACACATGCAAAAAAAGCTGGGCATGTTGGCACATTGGATCCATTAGCTACTGGAGTGTTGCCCATTTGCCTAGGTCAAGCTACTCGGTTTGTAGATTATTACGTTGATGATCGTAAAAATTACCTTGCAGAAATTAGATTAGGATTTGCGACGGACACTTATGATTCCCAGGGAGAAACTATTCATCAAGGGAAATACGAGCACTTATCGATCGAGAATATTACGAAAACTATGCTTTCGTTTGAAGGAGTGATACTGCAACGACCTCCCATGTTTTCCGCTTTAAAGCGAGATGGGACACGGCTTTATAATCTCGCTAGGGCTGGGGTAGAAATAGATATCCCATTGAGGAGTGTCGTGGTACATACGATTACGATTGAATCTTGGAATCCTCCTTTTCTCAATGTTGAAATTAGTTGCGGGAAAGGTTTCTATGTTCGTAGTTTTGCGCACGATTTAGGCCTTGAGCTTGGTAGCTATGCACACTTAAGTCAGCTCAGAAGGATTAAGTCAGGAATATTTAACATTGAAGATACTATTCCACTAGATGAACTTGAAGCAGGGAATACGTGGAACGAAATTATTGATACTCCCGACAGAGGATTACTGCAAATGAAATCTTTTAATGTGAATACACTACTTGAAAGTAAATTTCAGAATGGACAAGCATTATCCTTTCTGAATGAACCTTTAGAGGCAGCCCACTTAGAAGTACGTAGAGTTTACTCTGAAGAGCGCTGCTTTCTTGGGCTTGCTAAATTTGATAGATCGACAAACAGTTGGAAACCAGAAAAAGTTTTGACGAAGCCATTGTTATCAAAGTATGCGTGAATTTGTTTGGATGACGCTTTTGTGATGGTAGCAGGGAATAACTACGTACGAAGATGGGAGCGACACTGCTTCAATCAATAGCATTAAACCCCTATACTTCCGAGGTCGGAATAAAAAAGGATTATGAGCATGGGAAAAATTAAAGTAGCGATTGTTGGAGTTGGAAACTGCGCCTCTTCATTTGTTCAAGGGTTGCATCGGTATCGTGAAGCTCCAACTGACGAATTGGTGCCTGGGCTGATGCACGCTGAAATGGGCGGCTATCACATTGGTGATATTGAAGTTGTAGCCGCATTCGACGTAGATAAAACCAAAGTAGGAAAAGACCTATCAGAAGCTATTTTTGCCGGGCAGAATAATACTGCAAAATTTACGGATGTTCCTAAGGCTGGATTAAAAGTAGAAAGAGGTATGACCCACGATGGTATTGGTAAATACCTGTCAGGAGTCATTGAAAAGGCTGAAGGGCCAACTGCTGATATAGTCAATATTTTAAAAGAAAGAGAAGTTGATGTTTTAATCAACTATCTTCCAGTGGGCTCTGAGGAGGCCACAAAATGGTATGTTGAGCAAGCGTTACAGGCGCAAGTGGGCGTCGTAAATTGTATTCCTGTTTTTATTGCGAGAGAACCCTATTGGCAAAAAAGGTTTATTGATGCGGGTGTGCCTATAGTCGGAGATGATATTAAATCCCAGGTGGGAGCGACAATAACGCATAGGGTTTTAACTAACCTGTTTAGAGACCGAGGCGTCAAAATCCTTAGGACGTATCAATTGAATTTTGGTGGCAATACAGATTTTATGAATATGTTGGAGAGAGAACGATTGGAGTCTAAAAAAGAATCAAAAACCAATGCTGTTACCTCCCAGTTGCCATATGATCTTGGTGAGAAAAACGTGCACGTTGGACCCAGTGATTACGTGCCTTGGCTGGAGGATCGTAAATGGTGCCATATTCGTATTGAAGGCCAAACGTTTGGAGATGTGCCGTTAAATTTGGAACTAAAATTAGAAGTTTGGGATAGTCCAAATTCTGCAGGGGTTGTTGTTGATGCAGTGCGCTGTGCAAAAATTGCGAAAGATAGAGGGATTAGTGGCCAGCTGGATGGTCCTAGTGCCTATTTCATGAAATCTCCTTTCAATCAGCATTCTGATGACATAGCAAGAGATTTGGTAGAAGAATTTATTGAACAAAAGAATGTTCCTTTTAAGGCTGAAGAAAATTGAAGACAATATGCTAGAAGTGATTACGCTCTTTAATGGTCAGGTCAAGGATTAGTACGAAACCTTTAAAGATCGCATTAGTCTCTCCTTATGATTTGATGACTCCAGGAGGAGTGAATGACCATGTGTCGAATTTAGCTACTCAACTCAGACGCAAAGGGCATTATGTGACTATAGTGGCCCCGGCTTCAGGGGTCAGTAGTTACAAGGAAGGTACGCATCTCACAGGGCGAGCTATTCCTTTTCCAAGTGGCGGGTCGGTTGCAAGAATTACTTTGTCGCTGTCGGTTTTTTCGGATATTCGCAGGTTGCTAGATGAACAACAGTTTGATGTGATTCATTTACACGAGCCAATGGTTCCTTTGCTACCACTGGTGACTTTAGGTTTTTCCAAGTCAGTTAATATCGCGACTTTTCATGCATTTCAAGGAACAAGATTAAATCGTTTCTGGAGCCTTTTTACCCGTGGGCTGTTCAATAAATTAGATTGTCACATTGCTGTTTCTGCTCCTGCGCGTGAATTTGTATCAAAATATTACCCAGCAGAGTATGAAATCATCCCTAATGGTGTTGATCTAGATCGGTTTTCAGGGAAGAACTCATTAAATAAATTTAAAGATGGGAAAGTAAATATTCTATTTCTGGGCCGTATGGAGAAGCGAAAAGGGTTTAAATACTTATTGAGCGCTTATCTCCGGACTAAGAAGCAATTCCCTGATATTCGTTTGATTGTTGCTGGTGGTACCCAGCCTTTGAAAGAATTAAGGCCTATGCTCAAATCTGATACTAATTTGGATATAGAGTGGGTTGGTCAAATTTCAGACTCGGATGTTCCGAAGTATTACCATTCAGCTGATATTTTTTGTGCGCCTAATACGGGGAATGAAAGTTTTGGTATTGTCCTCTTGGAGGCTATGGCATCAGGAAAACCGATTATTGCATCTAAGATAGACGGATTTCTAGAAGTAATGGAAAACGATAAGGAAGGGGTATTTTGCGACCCTGAAAATGAAGAAGAGTTGGAAGGCGCTTTAAAGAAACTTATTAAGGACGCGAAGCTTCGAGCGAGTATGGGTAAATCTGGTCGCTTAACTGCAAAAAAATACAGCTGGGATATCATATCCGATGAAATTGAAGACACTTACTTTAAAGCCATAAGTAAAAAACACTCAAAAGTAGGGAAATAGTGAAGATACCTGTTATTCGCACTCATGCGCGTGGTCTAGTTACTAAATTTTTCAGTAATCCGATTGCTAAAATTTTGATTGCTTTAAAAATTTCACCCAATTTGATAACAGTGATAGGTTTTTTAGTTACCTCCTATTCGGCTTACCTAATTGCGCAAGGGGATTTAGTCCTAGGCGGGTCAATAATGTTTGTAGGTGCGGGTATGGACATGTTTGATGGCGCAGTTGCTCGAATGGCTGGCCGTGAATCTGTTTTTGGAGCCTTTTTCGATTCGGTAATGGATCGGCTGGGCGAAGCAATGACTTTATTTGGCCTGCTTGCTTATTTTGTAGCAGAAGGCGACAGTAACGGGATTTATCTTTCGTTTGGAGCTCTTACGGTTTCAATGATGGTTAGCTACTTGCGAGCTCGAGCAGAGGGCTTATCAATTCCTGGAGATAAAGGAATTTTAGGTAGGCCTGAGAGAGTTGTGGTGCTTGGGGTAACCCTCATCGTTGGCCTCCCTTCGTGGGGTCTAGGTATCATAGTGGGTTTTGGATTAGTAACTATCTTGCAACGTGGAATACATGTTTGGAAAAACGCTAATCGTTAAAGCAATCTATGGAAAGGCAAAGCTTATCCTAGACAGGAAGGGCAGAAGCTCACCAAATGTATTTTGCATACATCGGTATTCTTACTTGTTACAGAGAGCTTCCGTAATGGCTTATCCCAATAAGGACTTTTGCATTTAGCACATACCCTAGGGTCTCGCGCATTGTTTCTTGCGGCCCATACATGCTCGCACCGGGTGCAAGTGTATTGGAATATCGTGATTTCTTCTTTGGGTGCCATAACTAAAGTATATACCTATAGGTAGACAACTAGTCTATACCTCCTTATACTATGTACCTATGAGTATATAGTTAGGGTTTTAGGTTGGTGCCTTCTTTTCCTACTATATACCAAGTTTACTTTTGTAGCACTGGGTTATCTCCTCCCGCTGCCAAGCTTTAGCTTGATTATCCCAGTGCTACTCATAAGAGGTGCAATGAATAGTAAAGTTTCGGTTATTCGATATTTGTACATGGGCTTAGCCTCTGTATTATTTTTAAGTTTCTTTTTGATTGTTTCTGCTTGTTCAAGTGATTCTTCTGAAGAGGTATCTGAGGAAATAGCTCAAGAGGTTAAACAAGTAAATGTTGTAACAACGATCTACCCGCTTGAGTATTATGCCACTAGAATTGGCGGGGAATATGTAAAGGTCACATCCCTTGCAGGGGTGGGAGTCGATGCTCATACAATTGAGTTAACACCAAGTCAGTTGCAAGGTATGCAAAATGCTGACCTGATGTTTGCTAATGGCTTAATGATGGAGCCTTGGTTTGAGCGTGCACTAACATCACTGGGGGCCGAAGCCGTGGCGAAGACCCATTATTTGTCAGAGTTTGAGTTTACCAAGCTTGAATTCGAAGAAGGCCATGATGACCACGATGAGCACAAAGATGGCCACGACGACCATGATGAGCACAAAGATGGCCACGACGACCACGAGGGTCATGAAGGACATGCCCACGGCGAGTTTGATCCTCACATCTGGTTGGATCCTCTTTATGCTATAAAGCAATCAAAGGCTGTGCTAGACGCATTAAGCGCGAAAGACCCAAGTAATATGGATTACTATTTGGGGAACTACCAGAAGCTCGAGCAAGATTTGCAATCATTGCACCAGGACTACACCAATGGGTTGTCGAGCTGTAAACACGAAGAATTTGTTATTTCGCATGCTGCCTTCGGGTATATTGCTGCCAGATACAACCTAGAGCAGATTGAAATCGCTGGTCTTTCGGCTGAAGCTTCACCCTCTGCGGCTCGATTAGCAGAAATTGCGGAGCGCGTTGGTAAGCTAGGTCTCGGAAGCGTACTAGTTGAGGCGCTGCAGTGGGATAATTCGGTTTCTCAAACATTAGCGAATGAATCGAATCTGCAGGCTTTGCCAGTACATGTAATTGGCACCGTTACGAGAGATGAGTTGAATGAGCATGCTGATTACATGGGATTGATGAGGAATAACCTTAAATCCTTACAAACAGCTATGGAATGTAGCGCCTAACTAAATATCGCATAAGGTGCATAAATATTTTGTAGAATAAAGAGATACCCTCAAAATCGAGGGTATCTCTTTATGATATAGGGTTGACCAGAGATAACCCCTGCGCACACAACAACGCTGGAGTGTATAGTCTGAATTAATGGATACGATAATAGAATTTGAAAATATTACATTTTCGTATGGAGAGATTCCAGCAGTTAAGGAGATCTCTCTAAAGGTTGATCGTGGTGGATTCGTAGCCATAGTTGGGCCAAATGGTAGCGGTAAGAGCACTTTGATTAAGCTAGCCTTGGGTTTATTGAAGCCTCAAGAAGGCAAGAGTTTACTTTTCAATACAAATGTTGAGGAATTTTCGGCTTGGGAGCGAATTGGATACGTTCCTCAAGTTGCAAGTGGAATGCATGCAAGGCTACCAATGACGGTTTCTGAAATAGTTGCTCAAGGCCGTTATATAGGGTTTTCCCCGAAGTCATTTTGGACTTCATCGGCGGGAATAGATATTGATAATGCCTTAGATGTTGTGGGAGCAAAACATTTGAAAGAGCGCAGAATTGGAGAGCTTTCTACGGGGCAGCAGCAAAGAGTTTTGGTTGCAAGAGCACTTGTTAAAGCCCCTGATATCTTGATGTTGGATGAGCCTATCGGGGGAGTGGACGTTGACGGTGAGGAGCGGATTTATGAAATCATTCGAGAGCTCAACCAGCAAGGGATAACAATAGTTATGGTGTCTCACGATATAGGAGCTGTAATGCGTGAGGCGAAAACAGTAGCTTGTATAAATCAAACATTAGCTTTCCATGGGGCACCTCATGAATTAACGCGAGACGAACTTGCAAATCTGTACGGGTTTCCAGTTGAAGTGCTCTTACATGATGCGCTGCATGAGCATAGATAAGGTGAGATGCTAATGCTTCCTTCAATATTGCAATACGATTTTATGGTGAGAGCCTTAATTGGGGGTATCCTTGCTGGCGGAATTGCCCCGGTGTTAGGTGCTTTTCTCGTGTTGCGCAGGTATTCATTAATTGCTGAAACCCTTGCGCATGTCGGTTTATTAGGAGTGGCTATAGGCCTTGCCACGAGCACTTACCCTACGATAACCACGTTTATTGCAGTGACAATAGCAGCGATTTTTATTGAGCGATTGCGGGTTAGCGGAAAATTGCCTGGAGATATTGCATTGGCAGTAGTTTTGTATGCAACTATGGCTGCTGCAGTGGTCATTATTAATAGTGTCAGGGGATTTAATCTGGATTTGTGGGGGTTTCTTTTCGGTTCAATTCTAACTATATCGGCAACAGATGTTTGGCTATTATTGCTACTGGCAGTGCTGGTTCTTACCTTCATAACAATGTTTTACCCAGAGCTTTCAATGACCGCATTTGATGATGATTTAGCTAAAGTTTCTGGTGTTCGAGTGGATTTATTGAACCTAGGGTTGGCCATTTTGACGGCAGCGGTAGTCACGTTATCAATGCGAGTCTTAGGGGTTCTCCTGGTGGGAGCACTTATTGTTATCCCCTTTTTAATAGGGCAGACACTTTGCTCGGGTCTCAGGAAATCACTGGGCGTGGCGTCATTAGCGGGAAGCATCAGTGCGGTAATAGGGTTATTCATTTCATTTTATGCGGATCTTGTTGCAGGTGGGTCGATAGTTTTGACCGCGGTAACGTTGCTTTTAATGGCTCAGTTATGGAAAAAGCTCAAGCAACGAGCTGATTAAAGGAGCGGAATTGAAAAGAGGAATAGGAATTACTGCCATGGGCGGTAATAGCAATGAAGTCCTGCAGCGAATAAAAAATTACGAAGTAAGAGGAATTAACGCTGCGTGGCTCACTGTTGGCAGTGCGAGTCTCGATGGAATAACAATTATGGCAGCCGCGGGCTTAGTAACAGAGAAAGTACTACTTGGAACATCTATAGTTCCGAGCTGGGGGCGGCATCCCGTTGTCGCTGCACAGCAAACCCAAGTTGCTTCTCAATTATCCAATAATCGTTTCCGGTTTGGAGTTGGGCCTAGTCATATAGCTAGTATGCAAAAGGTTTTTGGCGCTGACTACAGGACGCCTTTAACTGCGCTAAGAGAATATTTGATTATAGTTAAGACGCTTCTGGATACAGGCTCAGTTAAATTTAACGGTAAAATTTATGACGCTGACGTTGCTCTACCTGCTCCAGTGCCAGGGGTTCCAGTATTGGCATCTGCCTTGAGAGCAAAGTCTTATGAACTTTGCGGAGAATTAGCGGACGGTGCAATTAGTTGGGTTTCGCCAGATATATATTTAAAAGAAGTGGCATTGCCTGCAATTGCAAAAGGTGCTGAGGCGGTAGGAAGAGAAGCACCTCCTTTGATTGCACACGTACCAATTTGTGTAGATGAAAATGTTGAGGATGTAAGAAGCGCAGCGCGTAATCAATTAGCGCATTATCCTCGGTCCCCGTTTTATCAGGCGATGTTTGCCCAAGCAGGATTCCCCGAAGCTGCAGAAACATCAAATTGGAGTGATGGAATGATTGAGGCAGTAGTTTTTTCAGGGAATGAAGAAAAAATCGAAGAGAGAATAGAAAAGCTTTTTGAGTACGGTGTTACTGAAATAATTTTTTCTATAGTAACGACAGAGGCAGATCCAGATTCTTCGCGAGAGCGAAGCTTAGAATTGCTGTCAAAAGTAGCTCAAGATTGACCGGCTTTATAGTCAAGCCTATGATCATAAAAAATTAGTTTGGGGCAGGGGTTAGTCAAGGTATGGCAACAACGAAGGCATTTGTATTAATTGAGACCGCAGTGGGTAAGACTAAAGATGTAGTGGCTTCACTACTAGAGCTTTCAGGCGTCGCATCAGTAGATGTGGTTACAGGACCTTACGATATTATCTGTATGGTCCAAGCTGAGGACTTAAGTTCAGTTGGGGACACTGTGACAGGAAGTGTTCATACTATCGGTGGGATAGTACGTACCGTAACTTGCCTGGCAGTAGGCAGTGAATAATCGCTAATCTTAAATGATTGGGGTACCGCCATGGTCGATTGGAATTGCATTTTTTGTGATATATCCCAAGGGAAAATTCCCGCTACTAAGATATTTGAAGATGATACGGTTTTTGCAATTTTGGACATTGCTCCTAAGGCCCCAGAGCATATCCTTGTGATACCTCATGCTCATATAGAAGATTTAGTTTTTTCTTCTGTGCGTGAGATAAATGCAGTTGTGCATTGCATGAAGAAGGCCCCTCAGATAGCTAATAATAGAGGGTTGTCTCATTCGGGGTATCGGCTAGTTGTAAATCAAGGAATCGATTCGGGCCAAGAGGTTCCCCATTTTCATTTACATATCTTGGGTGGCCGCAAACTTCAAACTATGGGATAGCAATGGATTTTGAGTTACCTAAATCACTGCAAGAGCATTTAGCGGCTTTGCCTAAAAATTTAAGCCTACATATAGGCAGAGTTAGAGGAATAGCTAAAGAGCTCGCCCAAATGCATAACTTAGATGTGGAACTTGCTGATTTAACGGCTGCTGCGCATGATGTTGCACGGCATTTGCCTGGCGGGAAGCTTATCGAAGAGGCCGAAAGATTAAATATTCCGGTAGGGGAATTTGAAAAAGCCGCACCGATAGTTCTGCATGGACCTGTTGGAGCGACTTGGTTGCGTCAAGAAGGTGTTTTACTAGACCCGGAGTTGTTTGATGCTGTTTATTGGCATACAAGCGCCCATCCTGATCTTAGCCCAATAGGTAAAGTAGTTTTTGTGGCAGACAAAATAGATCCGGCAAAAGCTAAGGCCTACCCCTTTCAATCTAGTGTTATTGAGGCGGTCGCGAATAGCCTGGATGAAGGAGTTTTAGCTTTCCTAGATGGAGTCATTAGGGAACACGTTGATCATTGTCGCCTTGTTCACCCAGTGAGCATAAATACCCGGAATAGGTTGATAATAGAGAGCAGTTGCTAAATCCAGAAAATATGTTCTAATTTTGATTGCTTTTAAAGAACTTATGTTCTATTATCTCCAATATTACTTCTATTGGGGGTTTTTATGGCGCTTGGAGTGAGTCTTCAAAAAGAGATGGTTACCGCGATTGCTCGTGATGTTTTAGCTGAAAAGGGGACAATTTTCAGCGTAGAAACATGTGAAGGAGAAAAATACCTGCGCGATGTTGTAGTTCAATTAGAATTATTAATTTTGGGCTTCAATGTCATTTCAAAAACATCACTTCTAAGATTGACGAGGAAAACGGAAGCTTTGGTTCAAGGCAATACCCTTCATGCCCGCCTGCAAAATTTGCCGCTGGATGGGCTTTGGTCAAGTAATGATTATGGTGTCTGTATAGGTAGCTCTGAGGTTCAATATGCCAGGCATGATCAGCTTCAGGATATTGAAGGTTCTTTTAGTTTTATACAGGTAGAGCAATCTCATCATTTAAGTGATTTTGATATCAATCGAATTAAGCTTTTAGCGAGAGCTTCTGGTGCGACTGTTGTATTTTTTGGTCAAAGCACAGGGGTGAACTCTTCTTTTGGCCAATTGATTCAACGTAATAAAAGAGCCCAGTTTGAAATGAGAGGGAAAGAGCATTTCATGCTCTTTGAAACAGCGATTGAGGATCCGCAAGAAAAAGAAACCTATTTGAGAGCCTCTTAAAAATATCGGTATTTAAATAATTGAAAATAATGGCTTAGGCGTAAATATTTGAGGGAGAATATGCGTAATTATATAAAATCTTACAGACGTCGTAATGAACCGTTCCTAGATTCACTACCTGAACAAATGCATTATTCAGACACTGGTTGCGAGGCATCTTTGTCGTGCCTGTCATGCCCATTGCCCAAGTGCAAGTATGATGATCCTGTGTGGTATCAGGCATATAAGCGTAGGGATAGGGATTTAGAATTATTGAATATGTATCGATCTGACAAATTAAGTGCCTTTGAGATCGCTAACCACTTTGGAGTAAGCCCCAGAACTGTACATAGGGCTGTTAAGAGAGCACAGGGATATAAAGAGGGTATAAAAGTCGCGTAACCACCACGCAACAACCGATGACTTCTGTGTAGCGTAAAAGTATGTTATCAATACTGTTGAAACTATAACCAAATAAAAGACTGATTAGAGAGGGACACATGAGACTCGAAGGGAAAGTAGCTATTATTACAGGAGCCGGTCGAAATATAGGTGAAGCGGTAGGTCATTTATTTGCAGAAGAGGGTGCAAGAGTAGCACTTGTTGATGTCCGCTTTGCGGCTGTGGAAGAAGTATCGCATGCGATTAATGCAAAACACCCAGGGGCTGCGGTTGCTTTACAGTGCGATGTCTCTTCTGCATTGCAGGTAGAAAAAATGGTTTCGGACACAGTCTCTTCTTTTGGGAGAATTGACATCCTAGTTAATAATGCTGCTATCACTGATCATACTCCTGTATTAGACCTACCCGAAGAGGAATGGGATCAGATACTGGGAGTTACACTGAAAAGTGTATTTTTGACTTGCAAATATGCAGGCCGTCAGCTACGAGAACAAGGTCAAGGCGGGAAGATTATTAACGTAGCATCTACTTCTGGGCATCGTGGGCGTGCTGATGCAACGGCTTATTCTGCTGCAAAAGGAGGGTTGCTCAATTTAACTCGCTCTCTTGCTATTCAATTTGCAGAATTTGGGGTACGAGTTAATTCATTGACACCGAATCGGATTGGCTCTCCAGTTGGCAAAGAGGAAGTTCCCGCTGAGGGGAGAGGTATAACTAACTTAGTGGGTCGTCCTGGAGTACCTATGGATATTGCCAATGCAGCTCTATTTTTAGCTTCTAATGAGTCTGATTTTATTGCGGCTGCGGATATTTTAGTAGATGGGGGCTCACTTGCCGGGGCACTTCAAACTCCGTTTTCCCCTAAACAGTAAGGGTTATGCTGTTAGCCTTTGACCATTGCTATAACTTGGTCGGTAGTTCTCACCCGCGCCATAAATGGGAAAATGCGATTCATGAATTGCTCATGGTTATCTTGATTTCCTGATCTGCAAGCATCGCTTACTACAACGATATTAAAATCAGAATCCCTTGCACAATACGCGGTAGAGGCAATCCCAACTTCAGTAGCTCCTCCACATAAAATGATAGTATCGATGCCCCTAGTACGAAGGCTTAGCTCTAGATGCGTTTGAAAAAAAGCATTCCATCGATGCTTGGCTATTATGTAATCATCTTGCCTAGGCTGTAGTTCCGGGATAATCTCGGAGCTCCAATCTCCTGCATAAACTAAAAGATAGGGCTTAAAAGGTTTCTCTTCGGGGTCAGACCAAGGCTCCCCTGAGATGCCTGTGTCGGAATAGAGATTGGCTGAATCTTTTCCGTCATGCCGATGATCTGCACGAGCATAGTAGACAGGGACGTTAGCGCTGCGAGCTGCGGAAAGAACTTTTTGACAATTATCGACAAAGGGCTTAGTGATTCTCTCTTGCTCTTTAGATGTATGAACATACGCATTGAGCATGTCAAAAAATACTAATGCAGTCTTTTGCGGGTCAAGTACGTTGTAACTCAAATCACCCTCCAGCTGGATCCTATTAGGCCAATTAGGGAGCAAGGCACAATGGTCGGGGTGCCCGGATTCGAACCGGGGGCCTCGCGCACCCCATGCGCGCGCGCTACCGAGCTGCGCCACACCCCGAAACAATACAAGTCAGATTAGCATAGTATGAGAAGCGCTGCAGCTTAATTGCAGCTTCATTTTGCATGCCTAAGTTATAATTAATACGGTATTAAAAGCGAACTGCATGTCTGGAGTGTTAACAATATGGACGAACTGAAGCAAAAGCTTACTGATTTGCGTGAGGTAGTGACTGGCATTATGGTGCGCCTTTGACATACCTGCTCTTGAAATAGAAGCTGGCAAATTAGAACACGAGACTTTAGATCCTAATTTTTGGAATAATTCTGGTGACGCTCAAAGCGTAATGAGAAAGTTAGCACAATTGCGCTCTACTATAGATGGGTGGGTAGATTTCCAGTCACGTGTTTTATCTACCATTGACTTGGTTGATATGGCCATTGATTCCGAGGATTTCTCATTAGAGAGTGAGATTGCTCAGGAGGCTGAGATCCTTTTTGAAGATTTTCAGGCTCGTGAATTCCAATTAGTTTTTTCTGGCGAGTACGATGATCATAGCGCGATATTGGCGATTCATGCAGGCGCAGGAGGCACTGATTCTCAGGATTGGACTGAGATGCTTCTTAGAATGTACACCCGGTGGGGAGATCAGAATGGTTACAAGACGCAAATATTAGATCTATCTGAGGGAGAAGAAGCTGGTATAAAGAGCGCTACGATTGAAATTTCAGGTCCCAATGCCTATGGATATGCAAAAACTGAAAGCGGGGTTCATAGGCTGGTTCGCTTATCCCCCTTTGATTCTTCTCACGCGCGACATACATCATTTGCCTTGGTTGAAGTTTTACCTGAGGTTGATAATGACGTGGAGGTACAAATCAATGCAGATGACATTGAAATGGACGTATTTAGAGCTAGCGGGGCAGGAGGCCAGAGCGTTCAAAAGAATTCTACCGCAGTTCGGATTCGTCATCTTCCATCAGGATTAGTGGTTTCTTGTCAAAATGAAAGGTCGCAGCTACAGAATCGTGAAGCAGCATTAAAAATCCTTCGCTCTCGCTTAATTGAAATTGAGATAAAGAGGAAAGAACAAGAAAAAGCTTCCTTGAAAGGCGAGCATATTACTGCAGGCTGGGGCAATCAGATTCGGAGCTATGTTCTTCATCCCTATAAAATGGTTAAGGATCACCGAACAGGCTTTGAATCTACCAACCCAGAATTAGTATTAGATGGAGAGCTTTCAGATCTGATGAAAGCGTATCTTTTAGCAAGCGTAAATAGGATTGATTAACGATAGATGGTGGGCCACCCTGGACTCGAACCAGGGACCTCAGTCTTATCAGGACTGCGCTCTAACCACCTGAGCTAGTGGCCCTTGGGAACTGAGCCCTAATTTATTTAGAGACCAGCCTTGGCTGGTCTCTAAATAATGCTCTTAACGAGTGAATAGTGAAAGGAAAGACTTTAGTTCGACGTTAGTCCTGTGAAGGTCTGGAACAGTGTTGTTCAGCAAGGGAGCAAAGCTCAACCAATTGCTTCACAAGAGGCTATTCCCCCAACGTGTCGACCTAGGTTTCCCCAAAGGGACTCCCTAGAAAGGAGGTGATCCAGCCGCACCTTCCGGTACAGCTACCTTGTTACGACTTCGTCCCAGTCACCAGTCCCGCCCTCGGCGCAGGCCTCCTTGCGGTTGGCTGTACGACTTCAAGCGTTACCGGCTTCCATGACGTGACGGGCGGTGTGTACAAGGCCCGGGAACGTATTCACCGCAGTAAGGCTGATCTGCGGTTACTAGCAACTCCACGTTCATGCAGGCGAGTTGCAGCCTGCAATCCCAACTGGGGGTAGGT
The DNA here is from genome assembly GCA_022449765.1 of Dehalococcoidia bacterium. Classification (NCBI taxonomy): domain Bacteria; kingdom Bacillati; phylum Chloroflexota; class Dehalococcoidia; species Dehalococcoidia bacterium. The sequence continues at coordinate 105,558 of JAKUPZ010000003.1, forward strand.
TTAAGGGATTCGCTCCGTCTCGCGACGTGGCTGCCCGTTGTCCTACCCATTGTAGCGTGTGTGTCGCCCTGGGCGTAAGAGCCATGATGACTTGACGTCATCCCCACCTTCCTCCTCGAATTACGAGGCAGTCTGACTAGAGAGTGCAACTAGTCACGAGGGTTGCGCTCGTTGCGGGACTTAACCCAACACCTCACGGCACGAGCTGACGACAGCCATGCAGCATCTGTGACGGCTCCCCGAAGGGTCCCCCATCCTTTCGGGCGGGGTACTACCGACATGTCAAGCCCAGGTAAGGTTCTTCGCTTTGCATCGAATTAAACCACACGCTCCGCTGCTTGTGCGGGCCCCCGTCAATTCCTTTGAGTTTTAGCCTTGCGGCCGTAGTTCCCAGGCGGAGTGCTTAACGCGTGAGCTTCGGCACGGAGGGGGTCGATACCCCCCATACCCAGCACTCATCGTTTATGGCGTGGACTACCCGGGTATCTAATCCGGTTTGCTCCCCACGCTTTCGAGCCTGAGTGTCAGGAACGGCCCAGAGCACCGCTTTCGCCACCGGTGTTCCTCCTGATATCTACGCATTTCACCACTACACCAGGAATTCCGTGCTCCTCTACCGTCCTCAAGCCGAGCAGTATCCGTAGACCTCTCCAAGTTAAGCCTGGAGCTTGCACCACGGACGAACTCAGCCACCTGCTCTCCCTTTACGCCCAATGAATCCGGACAACGCTCGCCTCCTACGTATTACCGCGGCTGCTGGCACGTAGTTAGCCGAGGCTTATTCCTCGAGTACCGTCAGATCTTCTTCCTCGAGAAAAGGGGTTTACAATCCTCAAACCTTCTTCCCCCACGCGGCGTCGCTGCGTCAGGCTTTCGCCCATTGCGCAAGATTCCCTGCTGCTGCCTCCCGTAGGAGTGGGGGCCGTGTCTCAGTCCCCCTCTGGCCGGTCGTGCTCTCACACCGGCTACCCGTCGTAGGCTTGGTGAGCCGTTACCTCACCAACTACCTGATGGGACGCAAGTCCATCCACTGGTGGCCGAAGCCTTTAATTATCTGCCATCAGCAGACAATCATATGCGGTATTAGCTCGAATTTCTCCGGGTTGTCCCCCGCCAGTGGGTAGGTTACTTACGCGTTACTCAGCCGTCTGCCACTAACTAATCCTCCGAAGAGGGTTCGTTCGTTCGACTTGCATGCATTAGGCGCGCCGCCAGCGTTCGTCCTGAGCCAGGATCAAACTCTCAATCAAGTTTGGATCTTAATTGATCCAATAATGTCTATTTGACAAGGGTGCATGTCATAAATGACATGCTAAGCATACCCCTTAGGGCATGCTGGCGCTTTCCTTCCACTATTCACTTGTTAAGGAGCAAATAAATATTCCCCCGGAGGGGAACCCATCTATCGTACAGAAATTTAAGGTTCTCGTCAATAAGATAAGGAATGGAGAACACAGTAAAATTAGTAATTAAAAGATTAAATTTCTTACCTTTGCCAAAATCGTTGAATGGATTTCTTGAATACCCAATTCTGCATTGATAACGAGCCATGTTTCAGGAGAACGAGAAGCTAGTTTTAGAAAGCCTGATCGGACTTTATGATGGAATGCAATGTTGGCATTTTCAAATCTTGGTTGATTTGCCTTTGCTCCATCTCGTTGAGAAGCACGTTGAAGGCTGATTTCAGGTGGCGCATCAAGTAGTATTGTAAGCTCTGGAGTTAGCCCGTCTTTCGCCAGATTATTTGCCGAATTTACATACCGCATAGGGACATTTCGCGCAAATCCTTGATAGACAGTCGTAGAATCGGCATATCTGTCTAATAATATGTCGAAACCTGCATTTAGTTTCGGTTTTAAAACAGTCCGAACTAGCTCTGCTCGAGCTGCGGTGAATAATAATAATTCAGATGCTGGTTCTAGAGATCGGGTGTTATCCATCAACCAAGCTCGAAGATACTCACCCAAGGGAGACCCTCCAGGTTCTCTGAGCTGTAATACCTTTCGACCTAAACCTTCAAGCGAAAGGCGTAATAATTCAATCTGGGTGCTTTTGCCAGTACCTTCACCACCTTCAAAAGTAATAAATAAACTCATTTTAACGAGGCCTTCTTATCGTCACTCTTCTATGAGGTTCTCTACCTACACTATGTGAATGCAGCTGAGCTTGTTCTGCAATTCTGTGTTGTACTCTCCTAACGTAAGCGGATTGAGGTTCCAATTCTATTGCGTAAGTTTCGCCTGAGAGAATTCGATAGACACCTTCTTCTGCTTGAGTAGAGCCCTCGTTGACAGGGTTAGTTTTAGAGGAGGTTTGGCTTCCATCGATTTGCTCCAAAAAACTGGTTAGCTGCGCAGGAGTATTACGACGCAAGACAAAAATCGGAACTCCTTTGTCTTCAGCTTCTAAAATAACGTTTGCTCTTCTTCTAAAATGAGACTTAGTCGTGAGAACAACATTAGCTTCACTGACTGAATTAACAATAGAAATAGAAGCTCCCGCGCTTCGAGCAAATTCCTGTAATCGTTCACGGCTAACACCAAACGGATATATTTTGGTGAATGCTATTTCAGGCACAGTTCCTAGATCATTTTGAGGGATTTTTATTGGTATTTCATGAATGCTTTCGCTTTCATCTCGGGGAGTTTTACGATGCTCCCCTTTCCCATGGAAGATAAATGGAGCAACTTCAAAGGCAGGTGTAGTTGGAGCTTGTTGCAAATGTTTACGTATAGAACCTGATGCATCTAATTCTCGTATTTCTGGAGGTATCTGCCTTCCTCTTAATACAGCATCGACTGTTCGTGCAACATCTTCATGTACTGCAACATAGTTCCATCCTCTTATTTCGATGAGAACCTCAAAAGTGGGAGGTGCTTTTCGTTCGAGTATCGTTTTTTGCGTTCTCCTTCTTCGAGCCTCATCATCACCAAGGGTTACTGTTTGTATGCCGCCAACTAAATCAGAAAGAGTTGGATTTACTAAAAGATTCTCAAGGGTATTACCGTGAGCAGTTGCAACTAGTTGAACTCCTCTTTCAGCAATTGTCCTCGCAGCTGAAGCCTCGAGCTCTGTCCCCATTTCATCAACGATAATTGCTTGTGGCATATGGTTTTCTACGGCTTCTATCATGGTCGAATGCTGCATTTCAGGGGTGGATACTTGCATTCTTCTTGCTTTGCCAATGGCCGGGTGTGGGATATCACCATCACCTGCTATCTCATTTGAGGTATCTACAATAATGACTCTCTTGCTGGCATCCGCTAAAACACGGGCTAGCTCTCTTAGGATGGTAGTTTTTCCTACACCTGGTCTTCCTACCAATAGAATACTTTTACCTGACAGCGCAAGATCCTCAACTACTCTTGCGCTACCTTCAATTGCTCTTCCGAATCTACATGTTAATCCAACTACTTCACCTTTTCGATTCCTCATCGCTGATATTCGATGGAGGGTTCTCTCGATTCCTGCTCGATTATCTCCTCCGAAAGATCCTAAGCGGCCCATCACAAATTCTAAATCTTTTCGAGTCAATTCCTGGTCGCCCAAGTAGATATCCCGAGTCAAAAATCGAGCTTCTGCTGGCCGTCCAAGGTCTAGAATAATTTCTAGTAAATCATTGATATCTAAAGGAGACTGAATGTCTGAAAAACTTGGCTCTGTCCGCGTTCTTGTAATTAAATCTTGAAAAGTTTTTTCTATCCAAGGAGGCAAAATTGCAAATAATGCCTGACGTTCTTCTTCTTGACTCGAGTGATCTTCATGTTGGAGCATCTATTAAATGTTACCTCATTAAACTTGTACTGGAAGCATTGAAGTTTGGTGTGCGAATTTGGCAATTGGCTTAATTAATACTTCGAAAGAATTATCAACACTCCACCCTCTGCTATTTAAGGCGTTTGCTATCGTTACTTCATGGTTTCGTACTATCCAATGTACTTTAGTTTTGTACCCTACGATACGGTATGCGGTCTCTATAAAGTCATCAGTACGAGATGAGTATTCAGGGTGGATAAAAGAGTCAATTACGATCGATTTCGATAGCCAATTAATTCGGAGCCATGCGCGAATTTCAGAATCTATGTTCCAAATATATTCTTGAACATGCCCGATCGAATTTTCGCGTGCTGCAAGCCATTGTTCCAAATTCATTCCTATGGCAGGCTTTATTTTCTGAGGAACTACCGCGACATGTAATCTATATAGACCGTGCAAATCTGTTGGTTGTAGCTTTTGCAACGCGAGAGATCTTACCCCAGTGGAGCTTAAAGTACCGCGTAATAGATTCTCTTTGAATGCGTGCTTAAAGCCGGTTCGAGTTGCTGGTCCATCTGCAGGGCTTGCTAAAGGGGACCGCATAAAAATCCGCTCTGCTCCACCTCTAGCAGCCACTCTAGCTGCTGCAATGATTAATTCGTCTAATTCTCCATAGCCTGCGGTGTTAGAAAACGCGTGAGAAATTTCCCATACCGATTTGTGTTGCCGAGATTGTAGTAAGAGCAGTGCTTGAAGATGGTTATTGTGGAAAGAACCAATAGCTTTACGGTTCCGTGGAATAGGTAGCGTCCAAATTCCAAGTTCCAGAGGCCTGAGCATTTTGCCTTTTCCTGATATCCGGGAGTACGTAGACACAAGGTCATTACTGTTTAATCGATTTGGCAACAGTTGCCGTGGGATATCGCTCAGTCGGAGCGTTCGGATCACCTTAATCTCTCCTGATTGATGCAAAGCTCTAGGAAATATTTGTGCATTCTTGAGTCTTCAGATAATTCTGGATGGAAAGATGTGGCAAGCAGGTTTCCTTGGCGGACACCTATGATAGTGCCATCTGCGAGTGAAGAAATCACTTGTACTTGCTCACCAATATGGAGGATTTGTGGGGCTCGGATGAAGAATACATGTAGTGCGCTACCGTCTAATCCGTCTATATATACATCAGTTTCAAAAGAGTTGATTTGCCTACCAAAGCCATTTCTTTGAACAGTAATATCTATTAAGCCGAGAGGTTTAGGGCGATCTTCAGTAAGTTCAGAAGCCATAAGGATCATGCCTGCGCATGTACCCCAAATAGCTTTTCCTGACTCAGCAAATTTTTTGATAGAGTTGCGGAGGTTATATGAATCCATGATTTTTGCCATGGATGTACTTTCTCCCCCTGGAATAATGAGCCCATCTAATCCCTCAAAATCAGGCGAGTTACGGACTTCAACGACAGTTGTTCCAAGCTGAGCTAGGAAATCGCAATGCTCTGCGAAATCTCCTTGAAGGGATAATACACCTACCGTAGACGTAACTCACCTCGTATGGACTAAATACCCCTAGCAGCTAATTCCTGATCAGGTTGTAAGGAGCGCACGCTGATACCTACCATGGCTTCTCCTAGACCTTTGGATGCTTCTGCTAAGGCGTAAGCATCTTTGTAATGGGTAACTGATTTTACAATAGCTTTAGCTCTTGCTGAAGGGTCCCCAGATTTAAAAATACCTGAACCAACGAATACACCATCGGCACCCAATTGCATCATGAGTGCTGCATCGGCAGGAGTTGCAACACCACCTGCTGCAAAATTAACAACTGGGAGTTTGCCTTCTTTTTTTACAATGCGGAGTAGTTCAAGAGAAACGCCCAAGTCTCTGGCGTAGGCTGTCAATTCGTCATCGCCCATTACATGTAAGCGTTTTATTTGCTTATTGACTGTTCGCATATGCCTAACAGCCTCAACTACGTCGCCAGTGCCTGCTTCTCCTTTTGTTCGGATCATAGCTGCACCTTCACCAATGCGCCTTAAGGCTTCACCCAAGTCGCGACATCCACAAACGAAAGGAATTTTAAAGTCGTGTTTCCAAACATGATGCTCTTCATCCGCAGGTGTTAGAACTTCAGATTCATCGATATAGTCAATACCGATAGCTTCAAGGATTTGGGCTTCAACGAAATGGCCTATTCGTACTTTTGCCATTACAGGGATAGTGACTGATTTCATGATTTCTTCAATCATTTCTGGATCAGACATTCGGGCTACCCCCCCGTCTGCACGAATATCAGCGGGGACACGCTCAAGAGCCATGACTGAGCATGCACCAGCATCTTCAGCTATTTTTGCTTGGTCGGCATCGACAACATCCATGATGACGCCACCCTTAAGCATTTGTGCTAGGCCTGCTTTGATAGCAAAAGAGCCAGTTTCTACACTAGTGTTAGTTTCATTTGTAGGCATGCGTTCCTCCCCCTATACATAGTATAACGATAAAGGAAACAGATGCAGAATGCCATTTTATAAATCATCTTTGGCAAGTAGTATCTTTGCTTCAGGCACGACATCATCTAGTCCTATTTTGGAGCTAGAATCGTCTCTCCTTCGCTTTAACTCTATAACTCCGTCCTTCAGGTTCCTCGGACTTACGATGATCCTTAAAGGGAGCCCCAGTAAATCAGAGTCATTGAATTTTACCCCCGCGGTTTCTAGGCGATCGTCCCATAATACGTCACAACCCGAGTCAATTAAGGCTTGATATAAAACAGCGGACGTAGATGAGACTTCTTCGTTATCGATATTCAGTGAAATAAGTTGTACCTGGTATGGAGCTATAGGTGCAGGGAAAATAATTCCTTTGTCGTCGTGATTTTGCTCAATTGCAGCAGCCAGTATTCGGGAGACTCCGATTCCATAGCAACCCATTAGAACAGGTGAAAGCTTTCCCTGTTCATCTGCGTATTCAAGGCCCAATGCGTCCGTGAAAAACGTTCCAAGTTTGAAGACATGCCCCACCTCAATGCCTCTAGTTGAGACTAAAATGCCTTTCCCATCAGGGCTTTTGTCACCTTCGCGTGCAGTTGCAATATCAAGGATTTCATCAACTTTGAAGTCCCTTGGGTAATTCACATTGATGTAATGTTTGTCATTGATATTGGCCCCAGCTGCATAATTGCCTCCTGATTCAATTGAAAAATCGGCAATGGTTCGGATGTTATTTAGACCAATCGGTGATGTCGAGCCAGGTGTCAGGCTCGATAGGCGGGTTTCCTCCTCTGTTGCGAGATGTAAATCAGTTACATGTAAATGGTTTTTTAATTTTACTTCGTTGACTTCTATATCTCCGCGAATTGTAACAAGGATGAGTTCGGAGTCTGCTTGGTAAAATACCGCTTTCAATGTTTGCTCTTCAGCTATGCCCAAAAAGGAGGATAGTTCTTCAATGGTTTTTACCGAAGGGGTATCGATTAATTCGAGCTCATCAGGTTCAGTGATTACAACGTTGGAGATAGTAGATTTTGCTCGCTCAACGTTTGCTGCATAGCCCGATTCATTGCAAAAAAGGATTAAATCCTCCCCGCTTTCGGCGGGCATTATGAATTCATGAGAGTCTTTTCCTCCAATGGCTCCACTATCTGCTTCTACTTCTATGGTGGGTAAGCCACATCGACGGAAAATATTTCGGTAAGCTTCACGCATACGTTGGTAGCTCTCATCTAAACTATTTTGGTTAAGATTAAAAGAATAGGCGTCTTTCATAATGAATTCACGCCCTCTTAGTAGGCCTGCTCGTGGCCTGGGTTCATCTCGAAACTTAGTTTGTATTTGGTACAGAGTAACTGGCAGATCTCGGTACGACTCTATATGCGCAGCAGCCATGGCTGTAATAGTTTCCTCGTGAGTGGGCGCCAAAACCATTTCCCGCTCACGTCGGTCTTTTAGCGTAAAAAGATTATCTCCAAAAGCTTCGTTTCTTCGTGTTTGCTGCCATATTTCTAAAGGCTGCAGTGCAGGCATGAGCACTTCTTGTCCGTTGGCAGCATTCATTTCTTCGCGAACGATTTGCTCAATTTTTTGGATTGAACGCAAGGCGAGAGGGAGATATGAATAGACCCCCGAGGTAACTTGGAGAATCATTCCGGAGCGAAGCATTAATTTATGACTGATAGTTTCTACTTCACTAGGGTCATCCCGTAATGTTTTTGATAGTAATTTGGAAACACGCATTATTAGTATGTCCCTAATAAAAAGATGTGCATAGTTTATAGCCTAGGTTCACTCGCATGATAGGTATCTAATTTTCTTTGTAAGGTGGATAGATTTTTGAGCCGTTCAATACGTATCGGGAGGCGACTGGATACGTTCTATAAATGCGAATTAGCAGTGTATTCAATTTCCTCTAAGAGGGCGGATAGCATATTTTCTTCTTCAACAACTCGGGCTTTCTTCCCTTTGCGAAAAATAACGGCTCTTCCATTGCCTGCAGCAATACCAACATCTGCATCCTTAGCTTCTCCTGGCCCATTGACTTCACACCCCATTACAGCAACCTTGATATTTGAATCAAGATCTTTAAGCATTGAATCGACAGTATTAGCCAATTTTCTGATATCCACGTCGGCTCTACCACACGAAGGGCATGCTACTATTTGTACTCCCTTATCACGAAGATTTAATGCTTTAAGAATTTCAAAGCCTACTTCAACTTCTTCTTTAGATTCATCACTGAGTGACACTCGGATGGTGTCTCCAATTCCTTCATAAAGCAGCGTGCCTAGGCCGATAGCACTTCGTATGGATCCCGAACGTGCCGTGCCGGACTCTGTAATCCCTAAATGGAAGGGATATGGAATCATTGGAGCTAATTTTCGATACGCTTCAACAGTTGTATCAATGTCATAAGCCTTAAGTGATATTTTAATAAGATCAAAATCTAGATCTTCTAAGAGCTGAATTTCCCAAAGTCCAGTGGCGACCATATGATCTACGGCTGAAATAGCGCCGTTTTCAATTTCCTTCGAGGAGCCTTTAAGGAGCTGATTGACGCCATCTGCATGACGATGCTGCCCTTTTGTAACACCAATTGCACCTACTGGAGGAAGGCTTCCAAAATTAACGCCTATCCGTATAGGAATTTCGCGAATCTTTGCTTCTTGCACGATGGATTTAACCTTTTCAGCATCACGGATATTCCCAGGGTTTAAGCGGAGGCAGTCCACACCTTGTCGCAACGATTCCAATGCCAGTTGGTCATGGAAATGGATGTCTGCAATTAGTGGGATTGAAATTTGGGATTTGATGGATCCCAGTGCTTTTGCAGCTTCCATATCAGGCACAGCACATCGTATGAGTTCACATCCGGATTCCTCAAGTTCCTTAATTTGCTTTACGGTAGCGGACACATCTCGAGTATCTGTTTTGGTCATCGATTGGACAGTGATAGGTGCATCACCTCCAATTTTTACATTACCCACCCAAAGGGGTTTGCTGTTTCTGCGATTCATAGCATGTACATTGTAGTCAGAGATTGTTACGCGGGTCCAATTATTTGCTGGATATCGTTGACAGTGATCATAAAGATTAACCCTATTAAGCTGAAGAACCCGACTAAGTGAATTAGTTTTTCATGTTGTGGAGATAAGCGCTTACCACCACTAACTAATTCAAATAAGACGAACACAATACGACCTCCGTCAAGTGCTGGTATTGGCAGTAGATTGAGAATTCCAAGATTTATAGAGAGGATTCCAGCCCACAGTAGTAAAGAATTAATGCCTGATTTTGCGACATCACCTGTGATTTTGGCTATTCCCACTGGGCCAGCCAATTGAAGTTGAGTTGTCCCTTTTAGCAAAGATGAAACTTCACGACCGATTAATGAGAATATGCTGGTTAGTTGCTCAATGCTCATTTCAGTAGCCTTGAAGATATTATTTGATCGTTTGATAGAGCCTAGTGTGGAAGTCGAAATTTCCTCGATAGATATAAGGGGGTCAGTTATTGGTATTTTTTTTAAAGTTGAGCCTCTGAGAAGTAGAATTTCATAAGGCTCGGTAGTGCTTTCCATAAGTTCATAGAATTCGCCACTATCAAAAACCCTTACTCCATTTACCTGCAGGATCAAGTCACTGCTTCGGAACCCAAGAGTCTCAAAGCTAGAACCCAGAGGCACATTTTTTAGATAAACTCGTCCATTGCCTATTTTGATTCCTATACTACCCTCTCCTTCAGGGGGATTTTCACGTATTTCAGGTATATAGATTTCTTTTAAGCTATCGTTGCGTTCGATTACCCAATTTGAGGAAGCATTTAAATTGGATTGGATCAGATTCAATAAGTCGTTTGAATTGAAGATGGTATCGCCTTCAACAGTGCTGACGATATCCCCTTTTGCTAGACCGGCTTTTTCCGCGGGTGAATTCGCTGCGACCTCTAGGATGACAACTTTCGTTTCATGAACAGAGTGAGGAATGATGAACGCTCCCCAAAAAAGGAAAATGGGTAAGAGAAGATTCATTGCAGAACCTGCACTTAAAATTGCGAGTCGTTGCCAAGGGCTCTTTCGAGAAAAGCTTCCCTGCTCACTACTTTCTTCCTCCCCTAACATTCGAACAAATCCCCCGAGCGGCAGTGAATTGAGGGAATAGACAGTCTCTTTAAAAGTAAAACTGAAGAGCCTTGGAGGATACCCCAGGCCAAATTCTATAATTTTTACTTTAAATAGCTTTGCAATCGAAAAATGCCCTAGCTCGTGGACAAGGACAAGGATCGTTAGAATCCCTAAGAAAGCTAGAATAGTCATATTTAATTTTTTTTCGCGTTAGCAATAAATTGCTTTATATGACTACGAGCAAAAGCATCCGCTTCCAGAATGTCTTCCAAACAAGATACGGCGTTAGGTGTATGCGCATCAAGTACATTGCGAAGTAGAGCAGGTATATCGTTGAAACCTATCGATCCGCCAAGAAAATGATGTACACACTCCTCATCAGCAGAACTTAATACAGTAGGGTAAGTTAATCCTTTTAGTCCTGCCTGTAGCCCTATTGAAAAACACGGATATCGACTTAAATCGAGCTTTTCAAATGTCAATGAGGGGTAATCTAAAGGATTGTATGCTGCTAAAGATGGATTAAATTGACGTTCGGGATAAGTAAGAGCTACTTGAATGGGCGTTCGCATATCGGGAGGGCCTATTTGGGCCTTCACAGAGCCGTCAGCGAATTCGACCATCGAGTGAATTACGCTTTGTGGATGGATATAAACTTCAATTTTATCGAAAGGTATGTCGAATAACCATCTGCTTTCAATTACTTCAAAGGCCTTATTCATAAGAGTTGATGAATCGATAGTTATTTTTTCCCCCATTTTCCACGTCGGGTGAGCTAGTGCCTGTTCAGGTGTAATTAGCTCAAATTTGTCTAACGGAGTTTTTCGAAAAGGACCTCCAGATGCGGTAATTAATAATTTACTAGGCAAACTACTTTCCCCTCTAAGGCATTGCCAAATTGCAGAAGGTTCGCTATCGACAGGGATTAGTTGTGCATTGTGTTTTCGTGCATGTTGCACTAGCAATTCGCCTGCCATAACTATGACTTCTTTATTTGCGAGGGCTACCGTTTTGCCGGCTTCAAGTGCTTTTAAGGTAGGTAGAAGTCCAGATAAACCTGTAGAAGCTATCATTACCAATTCCACTTTAGGATTCGTAACCATGTGCTCAACAGTACTGATAAGAGAAGGATCGATCTTTTTTGTTAATTCTTCTATTGGATTCGCACAAACCATCAATGGTTTGTGCTCATTTACCTGTGCGCATAGTAAATTGACATTAGCGCCCGCTGATAAGCCTAGTATATTGAACTGACCTGGAAGGTTTCGTACGACATCTAATGTCTGTGTACCTATTGAACCAGTGGAGCCTAAAATTACTATATTTTTCATTGTCCTTAAGCTCCGGGCCAGTATATAAAAACGAGGTATACAAAAGGGAAGATAGGGATAAGGCTATCCAGCCGATCTAGGATTCCACCATGTCCGGGAATGATTTTCCCTGAGTCCTTTACGTTAGCTAAACGCTTAAAGGTTGATTCTAGCAGGTCACCAGCTTGTGAAAGCACTCCGATTCCTAGCCCTAATATTAAAGATAAGGCAAGATCGTTTGGAATTGCATCGAAAAAATGATTAAGAGCAAATGCACAAAAGATAGCACTGCATATTCCGAATCCAGCGCCTTCCCAAGTTTTATTAGGTGAAACCGAAGGAATTAGCTTGTGTCGACCAACAAGCTTTCCTCCAATATAAGCTCCTGTATCCGTAGCGAAGGTTGTGAGTATTGCAAATATAGACCAATGAAGGCCATTAGGTTCCAATCGCATTAGAACTAAAGATGAGATAGGTAATGAAACGTAAAGGATACCTGTAGAAGTCACGCTCCAATCTCCAATGGCAATCAGTGATTGGCGTGTAATTAATGAGATGAGAGCCAGTATAAAAGCAGCAAATATCCAATATAGCAACTGATCGATCTCATTAAATTGGAGGCCTGCGATAAGGCAGGCTGCAATTATTGCTCCTTGCGGAATTAATGGTTGCCAGCCAGCTTTTTTTAAAAGAGTAAGTAATTCATGAGTACCTATGTAAACAGCAAAACTAGCGGCAAGAACAAACCAGACGCCTCCAAGTCCAAAGACTAGCCCTAGTGCTGGTAAATAAAGTAACGCACTTATTAGGCGCAGCTGGAGATTTGTAAAATTAAATGTATTCATGATCTTCACTTAGAGCATCAGATGTAGCTCCGAATTTACGTTGCCTTAATAGATATTCATCAAGGGCCCTTTGTACTTCTTTCTCGTCAAATTCAGGCCAGAAAATTGGAGTTTGGTAATATTCGCTATAAGCAGCTTGCCATATAAGGAAATTACTTAATCTTTGCTCTCCTGCTGTACGAATAATCAAATCAGGGTAAGGAACGTCTGGTAAATAAAGGTTGGATTGAATTAACTCTTCAGTAATTTCTCCCGGGTCACTTGTTTGCTCCATGATTCTTTTAACTGCCTGAACAATTTCTGCTCTCCCTCCATAGTCGAAAGCAACACAAAGTGTTAAACCGGTGTTGCCCTGTGTCCTATCTACGGCGGCAGTGATGGATTGCCTGAGTTTAGGTGATAGACGATGGAGAGCCCCCAAATGCCGTATACGTACGTTCCTCTTGTGAAGCTCGTTTACTTGAGCGTCAATTGCTGTTTGGAGAATAACCATTAATCCTGATATTTCTGAGTCGGGCCTGCCCCAGTTTTCGGTTGAGAATGCATAGAGAGTTACATATTTTACAGACTGGGATTGAAGCGCATTTAAAACGCGTGCAATATTTTCAGTGCCAGCTTGATGGCCTGCAGTGCGAGGAAGACCCTTTTCAGTTGCCCATCGCCCATTCCCGTCCATTATGATTGCCACGTGATTTGGCAATTTTTGCTCCAAAGGCTTAAAAGGAGAAGTGTCGTGAGGGCCTAGTGCCATGCATTAGACCTCCATTAATTCTGATTCTTTTCGCGATGTTTCACTGTCAGCGCGAGATATGTGGGAATCAGTAATTTTTTGTAGAGAATCCTGTTCTCGTCGTAAATCATCTTGTGAGATCTCTTTGTTTTTCTCGAGACTTCTTAAGTGTTCTAAAGCGTCACGCCTTACGTTTCGAATAGAAACATGGGTGTCTTCTTGGAGTCGCTTCAATCGCTTAACCATTTCTTGCCGGCGCTCCTGGGTCATTTGCGGTATAGATAGCCTTATTACAGAGCCATCGTTATTAGGAGTGAGGCCGAGCTCAGATTTTTGCAATTCCTTTTCAATGGAAGACAAAGAGTTTTTGTCGAAAGGTTGAATTATTAGCATGCGTGGTTCCGGTACCGAAACGGTAGCCAGTTGATTAATAGGCATTAATGTTCCATAAGCTTCAATTTTTAATGAGTCAAGCATACTTGGGTTTGCACGACCAGTTCGAATTGAATCCATCTCGAGCTTTAAAAAGTCTAAAGACTTTTGCATTCGCTCTTCAGCATCTTCTAAGATGAGTGTGACTTCCTCGTTCTCCATTTACGATGCCTTCCTGGCTGCTTGTTATTTATTCGTTGAGTTTATCAGTGTGCCTATGTGCTCCCCAGAAAGGATTCGGCTTATCGAATCACGGTTGAACACATCGAATACATGAATTGGTAGTTTATTTTCCATACATAGAGATAATGCGGTGGGGTCCATTACCTGCAGTTGCCGATTTAATATTTCTATATAACTAACGCTGTGAAATTTTTTGGCATTGGGATTTTGCTTAGGATCCGAATCGTATACGCCATCAACGGCATTCTTTGCCATCAAGAGCAAGTCAGCGTTCATTTCTATAGCACGTAACGCTGCAGTAGTATCAGTCGTCATGTAAGGATTCCCTGTTCCTGCTGCAAAAACAACTACTCTCTTCTTTTCAAGATGCCTTACAGCACGTCTGTAGATATAAGGTTCAGCAACAGCACGAATTTCTAGTGCGGATTGCGTGCGAGTAACTACACCAACGCGCTCTAAGGAATCTTGAAGTGCTAGCGCATTGATGATAGTAGCCAGCATTCCTGCGTAATCAGCGGTCGCACGGTCCATGCCCTCTTGCTCTGCCTCGGCACCACGCCAAATATTACCTCCACCTACAACTAGTGCTATTTGAACACCTAGGCCGATACCTTTTTTTACTTCGTTCGCTAAATATTCAAGAACTGACCAATCAATACCATCGGATGAACTGCCACGCAACGATTCACCACTAAGTTTCAAAACCGCGCGTTTAAATTCGGAGGGCTTACGCATTCGCTATGCTACTCGCCAAGACCAAAACGCTGGAATCTTCCTACCCTGATGTTTTCGCCGACCTTAGCTCGAACTTCAAGAATTAAGTCAGATATTGTCTTGCTGGAGTCCTTAATGAACGACTGGTTCATTAAGCAAATTTCATCAGAACTCCTTTTTTCACCTTCAGGAATTTCTTCCTCACTAAGGTAAATTGGAGACATGGCGGCAACTTGCATTGCGATATTGTGTGCTAATTCTTGAAATTCAGGTGTTCTACCTACAAAGTCAGTTTCACAGTTTAGTTCAACCATCGCTCCGATTCGGCTACCTGCATGTATGTAGGAATCTATGATTCCTTCAGCGGTGGTACGGCCTGCTTTGGAGGCAGCTTTTGCAATACCTTTAGCGCGAAGCGTATTTTCAGCTTCATCGATATCGCCATTAGAGGCTTCAAGAGCCTTTTTGGAGTCCATTATTCCTGCGCCTGTTCTTTCGCGCAGGAGGCGTATAGAGTCAGTAGAAACCTGCAACTATTTTCCTTTCTTACTCTTCAAACTATTCTGAAGAACCGGATTCTGTAGATTCGGTCTCAGCGGCTTCAACGGCACTTAGTTCGAGATCTTCCTTTTCGTTTGTTGTATCAGTCTCCGATTCCAAGTCCTCTTCTTGAATAGGCTCTATCGGTTCATCAATAACTTGGCTGTAACCACCCCGAGAGGAAAGCCATTCATTGTGACCTTCCATAGCAGATTGAGCTATATGGTGACAGATTAATCGGATTGAGCGGATAGCGTCATCATTGCCGGGGATGGGCCAGTCAACTCTGGTAGGGCTGCAGTCGGTATCTACAAGCGCGATGATTGGAACACCTGCTTTTTTTGCTTCTGCAACTGCGATGTCTTCTCTTCCTACATCGACAATAAACATTGCGCCAGGAAGTTCGGTCATTTCTTTAATTCCACCTAAATAGCGATTGAGCTTTTCTATGGAGGCCTCTAGTTTTAGAGCCTCTTTTTTAGGCAGCCTTGAAAATTCGCCTCTATCCCTTCTGGCTTCTAACCGGACAAGATAATCTATTCTTTTTTCGATAGTTTCAAAGTTAGTTATTGTGCCGCCTAGCCATCGCTGGTTTACATAATATTGCCCAGCTCGAATGGCTTCGTCACGTACTGCATCTTGAGCTTGTTTTTTCGTACCCACCATTAAAATGCGCTTGCCCGTAGCCGCTACCTTGTTGGCAAATTCGCAGGCCTGTTCTAGTAGGCCCATGGTTTGCTGAAGGTCAACAATATGGATTCCATTGCGTTGAGCAAAAATAAAACGCCGCATTTGAGGATTCCATCGGTGGGTTTGGTGACCAAAATGCACACCTGCCTCTAGCAGCGCTTTCATACTTAGGGCTTCATCACCTAAAGGAATATTATCCTGATTAGGATTGAGCGTAGTTTCTTGTACCATGAGACCTACCTTCCCGTCGTTCTGAGAGATTTCTATGAAGTTAGACATCCTTCATAGGTTGACGAAATTGTATCATAATCATTTACCTCACACATGGAACAGCTTTTAATTCGGCTAGTTACTAGAGTCAAGAAAGTCATTTATACGCCTAAGTATGGAATCAATACTGCCTTGGCGAAGCCTTCCTGTATTTGTGTTACGTGGACTTGGGTGATAGGAGATGAATAAGCGAGGCAGGCCTACTTCGAAATGATACTCGGCGCCATGAATAAATGTTGCGTTCAGTTTTTTTTTATGAACACTACTAAGGACTTTCAGAGTCTGGTTAAATGCAATATGCCCTAAAGTTAGAATAGCTTTGATTTTTGGAAGGTAATGCATTTCTTCATGCAAGAAATGCTCACACGATTTTAACTCTGTAGTTAGAGGTTTATCGTTCGGTGGAGCACAGTGAAGTGCAGACGATAAGAAAACGTTATTTAATTTCAAGCCATCCCCAAGGTCGCTAGAAGATGGTTGATTGGAAAATGCGGCCGTGTGCAGGGCTTGCGTTAGAAAATTTGCAGATGGATCGCCGGTAAAAAGCCGTCCAGTTCGATTTGCGCCATGTGCACCGGGAGCAAGCCCCACGATTAATAATTTGGCGTTTTGATCGCCATGGCTTGGTACCGGCGCACCCCAGTAGTCCCAATTAGAAAAGCCTGCCCTTTTCTCTGTAAGGGCTTTTCGTTCACGGTATTCCACTAACCTTGGGCAGGCCTTGCACTGAACGATTTCATTCTGTAGTTGCAGTAGGTGCCCTTTGAGAGGGCCGTTATAAAATCGAGTTATCATGATGTCTAATATAGAATAAACTCAGACCACTTTCCTGAGCAGGGTATCCTTTCTTTTGCATTTGGCATGGGGAACTTTGATTTAGTATGGCCTAGGAGGGCCTGATGGATTACGTAAAATTATATGACACCACTCTAAGAGACGGTACACAAATGGAGGGTGTCAGCTTATCAGTGCATGACAAATTAAAAATCGCGGAACGGTTGGACCATTTAGGAGTAAATTTCATTGAAGGAGGTTGGCCAGGATCTAACCCCAAGGATGATGAATTTTTCCAAGCCGCGAAAACGCTCAAGCTTAATAATGCAGAGCTTGTGGCTTTTGGAAGTACCTGTCGCGCCCATGTGTCTCCTGAGAATGACTCGAATATTTCGGCCTTAGTCGATAGTGGTGCTAAAGTTCTAACTATTGTAGGTAAATCATCTGAAACTCAGGTGAATGATGTATTGGAGGTTCCTTTAGAGGAAAACCTTCGCATGATTAGTGAGTCTGTTAAATATCTCAAAAAGCTGGGTAAGCGAGTGATTTTTGATGCGGAGCATTTTTTTGATGGTTACTTGTTGAATCCAGAATATTCTTTGCAATGCATTTCTGCTGCTGCTGAAGCGGGGGCTGAGTGTATTGTACTGTGCGATACGAACGGAGGGACTCTTCCTGTAGATATATTCGCGACCGTTTCCACTGTTACAAATGCAATGGAAGTAGATATTGGGATTCATTGCCATAATGATTCGGATGTTGCAGTTGCTAATACTTTGGCGGCTGTGCAGGCAGGAGCGTCTCATGTTCAAGGTACGATAAATGGGTATGGAGAGCGCTCAGGTAATGCGAATTTACTTTCAGTTATTGCGAATTTAAAACTCAAGCTTGGTATGGATGTGGTGACTGATGATCAACTTGAGCTTTTGACCGAGATCCACCGATTTACTTCAGAGATGGCAAATATGCCTCGGAACCGTTACCAACCTTACGTAGGTGAAAGCGCTTTCACCCACAAAGGAGGGCTGCATGCGTCTGCTGTTGCCAAAGTAGAAGAAAGCTACCAGCATATTGATCCCAGCCTTGTAGGCAATTTAAAGCACATTGTTGTATCTGAATTGGCAGGCCGAAGTAACATTGCAATTAAGTTACAGGAAGAAGGATTATCTGCGGATGTACCCAAAGAACGCTTAGGCGATTTATTGAAAATTGTTAAAGAAAGGGAGAACCGTGGGTTTCAATATGAAGGAGCGGAGGCGTCTTTTCGACTATTGGTACACCGGTCTTTGCCTGAATATCAATCTCCATTTGAGTTAGTGGATTTTATGGTGGTAATGGAGAAGAGGCGTAGACAGGGGCAGAGGAATGCTGAAGATGAGGATTCTTTGTGCGAAGCTATGGTTAAAGTTTCAGTTGGAGGAGAGGTCAAGCACACTGTTGCTGAAGGAAATGGTCCGGTCAATGCCCTTGACCAAGCGTTACGTAAAGGACTGTTGGAGTTTTACCCATCGTTGGAGAATGTGGAATTAACTGATTACAAAGTACGTGTTGTTTCGCAAGGGCCTGGTGGTACAGGAGCAGTTGTTCGGGTTTTAGTTGAATCTACTGATGGAAACTCAAACTGGGCAACTATTGGCGCCTCTACGAATATTATTGAGGCTTCCTGGCAGGCCTTGGCTGACAGCTTAGAGTATGCACTGCTGCAGAGATAAATAATGGCTACAGAAATTTTTCACATGGACTCTAATGGGATTTCTATTTCTGTTGAGTCTGCAATTTTTGGTGAGCATGAATATCAAGTGAAAAATATAGAGTCAGTAGCGATTGTTGAGGATAAAGCGAAACGATGGCCCGGGCGAATGACATTGCTGATTGGTATAGTACTTATTGTAATTGGATTTGTAATTGAGCAAACTGTCGGTATGATGCTTGGGGCAGTAGCACTCTTGTCAGGCTCAATTAACCTATCTAGAAAGCGCTCCAGGTTTGGGCTCCGGATAATGACAAAGCGAGGGGCAGTATTTGTGCTAGCTTCACAGGATAGAGGCTATGTTGAAACTGTTTCAATAGCTTTGCAAACGGCCATAGATTCTAGTCGTAACTAAGGGTCAATAATTTTTAATGAATCAGCAATATATTCAGCCCAGTGTTTTGGGGTTTTGGAAGTAAAATGCCCAATTTGCTGGCGGCATGAAATTCCAGAAATTGCTATAGGCCATTCGGATTTATCGGGTGCTTCTATAGCAGGGAAAAGCTTTAAATCTCCCATTGCTTTAGATGTTTCATAATGCTCTTTCTCAAAGCCAAAGGTGCCTGCCATTCCACAGCATGCGGAATCAATGAGCTCTGGTTTATACCCTGCTAAGCTTAAGGCACCTAAAGTAGAATCTGTTCCTATAACAGCTTTCTGATGACAATGGCCATGAACTTGGATGCTTTGATCTCTGGAAAAATCAAGCGTCTCATTAATCAAATCAGGCTCTTGTTCGGCAATTTGCATAATTAATTCATCAAGCATTAATGCTTGTGATGCCACTGATCGGGATTCAGGGCTTCGTAATAATTCGGGATACTCTTCTTTTAATGTGAGCAAGCAAGAAGGTTCAGTTCCTACAATCAAAGTTCCTCTTTCCGCATAAGGAAGTAGAGACTCGACGTTTACCTTTGCCCATTCTTTGGCCTTAGAGAGTTGGCCTTTTGAAATTAGGGGCCTACCACAGCATTCCTTTTGAGCTTCTATGATCACGTTATAACCCAGAGACGATAGAATTCTAATTGCTGCACGCCCCACTTCAGGATGCATGTACTCCGTGAAAGTGTCATTAAAATAGACTATGTCACCCCTATGAGTATTCAGAGAATTCTTTTTCTGGGATTTGAACCATGAGGAGAATTTACGCGTTGCGAATTGAGGTAATGGACGCTTGCGTGAAATCCCAAGTGTTTTTTCCGTAAATAATTTTACTAAGTAGAAGCGCCCTAGGAGATTAGTGAGTGGAGCTACAGATTGACCTATCCGGCTGAGTTTTGAAATATTACCGAAAAGGCGGGCTCGCAAGGGCAGTCCATGTTTTTCGTAATATTTACTTAATACCTCAGATTTCAATTTAGCCATATCGACGTTTGATGGACACTCTGCTTTGCAAGCTTTGCACTCAACACAAAGATCCATAGTTTGGTACAGTCGGTCACCAGTCAATTCTTCTGCGGGAAGTGCCCCGCTAACAATCATACGTAGCATGGTTGCCCTAGCTCTTGTAGAGTGCTCTTCATCACGAGTGACCATGAATGAAGGGCACATTCCTCCATCAAGTTTTCTGCATGCTCCTTGGCTGTTACACATTTCGACGTGTGCAGAAAACCCTCCGTCTTCACTAAAATCAAGGTAAGTAGGAACTTCAAAGGTTTTGTAGTCAGGACCAATCCGGAGATTTTCTCTTATTCCAGGAGTCTCAATTATTTTGCCCGGGTTCATGATCGAGTCGGGATCAAAGGCTGATTTCAATTCTTTAAATGCTTGATAGATATCAGAGCCAAACATTTTTTCAGTGAATACCCCGCGAACAATCCCGTCACCATGCTCGCCGGTGAGACTACCTCCAAATTCTAGAACTAGATCAGAAATCTCTTCTGCAATGGATGCCATTTTTTCGACACCTTCGTGTTGTTTCATGTTCACTACAGGCCGAATATGGAGACAACCGGTGGATGCATGGCCGTAATAAGCAGATTCTGTGTCGTGGCGGGCAACAATTTCTTCGAATCTTCTTACATACTCTGGCAGTTGTTCTGGAGAGACTGCAGTATCTTCAACGTACGGTAGTGGCTTTGCATCGCCTTTTAAGGCCATGGCCAGTCCTAAGCCTGCCTCTCGCAGTGCATACCATCTGCGTTGTTCCTGAGGGTCATTAGATATCATGGTTGCATAACCAAGCCGACGGTGCTCCATATCTGCTTTTAATGCTTCTAATTTAGATTGAACCTCTCTAGGAGAGTCGCCGTAGAATTCAACCAACAGGAGTTCCCTAGGCTCTCCAATAAAGTAATTGAGGAGATGGCGGTAGCCAGCATTGACTTTACAATTGTCAATTATCATGTGGCCTATTAATTCGACGGCAGAAGGGCTGTGTTCAAGAATTGGAACAGAAGCTTCCATGCATTCAATCAAATCAGTAAAATGAACTACTCCAAGCCCTTTGTACTGAGGAACAGGAACCAAATTTACTTTTGCTTCAGTAACAGCTACTAGCGTTCCCTCTGATCCCACCACTGCACGGGTTAGATTCATAGGTCCTTCACCCATGAAATCATCCAAGTTATAACCCATAACCCTTCGCAGGATCTTTGGGAAACGTTGCTCTATCTCAGCTGAATTTTCCCACGCCAACCTTCGAGTTTCTCTATAGATAGCACCTTCAAGGGTGTTTTCTGACATTTTGTCTTCTAGTAAGGAGCCTGTAGTGGGGGCGAAATGTACTCTGCTTCCATCCGATAATATTGCATCTACTTCGAGAATATGGTCTAAAGTTTTGCCATATATAACTGAATGAGGGCCACAAGAATTGTTGCCAATCCCGCCTCCGATAGTTGCTCTTGCGCTTGTTACGGGATCAGGTCCATACATCAGCCCATGGTTTCTAACAGCGGCCGAAAGGTGATTATTGACTATTCCAGGCTGCACTTTTGCCCAACGTTCTTCAGGTGATACCTCAACGATGTTTCTCATATATTTAGAGAAATCAATTATTATTGCGTGGTTAGTAGTCTGCCCTGCAAGGGCCGTTCCGCCCCCTCTTGGCATAACAGGAACTCCGTGCTCCTTAGCTATACGTATTGCAGCCTCTACATCGTCTGCTGTCCGAGGAATAACGACTCCGATTGGAGTCATCTGGTACATTGAAGCATCGGTCGAATACATAAGCCTGTTGTATTTGTCCATACGAACTTCGCCCGAAATTTGGGGTTTCAATTTATCAACAATCATCCCAATTTCAGCTTCGTTTATGGTTGCCCCTTTACGGGCAGTTTCGTACAGAAGTGGCATAGTTGAACCTCAAGTAATGGCTTATAACTTTACCCAAGGTAGTGCAAACTGAGAAGGGTTTCGTTGTAGGGCATTAGGTATAAGTTATTTTGACGATCATATTAGTACTTATATCTTTTAGATTATAACTTTAATATAAAGTAGTTACGAACGAGAGATGCAATGATTGATCAAAATACAGATTTCCCGCCAGATTCTGGCAAAGATGCAAAGAAAACTTATCGTACACTTGGGCCCTTAGAAACTGAATTAATGGAAGCGATTTGGAATTCGGAAGGCCCTCTTTCGGTGCAAGGAATTATTGATAAATTAGATACTGCTCATAATTACAAAACCGTAATGACTGTTCTCAATCGCTTGGTAGATAAATTGCTACTTGGTAGAAGCTTGGATGGTCGTGCGTATCATTATTTTGCAACAGAATCACGTCAAAGTTTTCTGCGTTCAGTTGCGGAGGGCTTAGTGAGTGATTATGTAAATCTTTACGGAGGCTCTTCCGCGCAATTTTTAGCTGATGCAATTGACACAAAACAGCCTAGAAATACATTGGATGATGAGCATGCAAATTTTTGGGACTATGGTCGTGAGACAAAAAATTTGCAAAAGAATTCATTAATAACGCTAGTTTTGGCGGCACTGATTCTTCAAGTAATTTCTTCTATATTTCGCCCTCGAAAGAAACGGAAATGAACGATGTGTTACCAGAGGATTGGGCACTGTTTAATTTGGATGCATCAACTTTGGGGGTGACCTTAGACGATGTTCAGATTGAAAAATTTAAAACTTTACTTAAGTTAATGCGAATGTTTAATAAACGCGCATCTTTAACTTCAGATTTGGGACTGAAGCAGGCGATAAAAGTTCATTTTCTAGATTCATTGTCAATAGTACCGTTTATTAAATCTTGTGGATTCCTTAATGCGAAATTACTTGATGTAGGGACGGGAGGAGGTTTTCCTGGTATTCCTTTGAAAATAGCAATTCCTTCGCTAGATCTTCATTTGATTGAAGCCAAAAATAAAAAAGTGGAATATCTCCAGATGGCGTTAAAGGAACTGGAAATTGAAGGCGACACTTATTTTGCGAGAGCTGAGGAGGCTGCGCATAAGGAGCAATTTCGAGAGAAATTTGATTTTGTCACCAGCCGAGCACTAGGTAGTTGGCCGACTGTTCTTGAATTGTCATTACCTTTCTGTAGAGTTGGAGGATTTTTACTAGGACAAAGAGGAGCAGATGCTGAGGTAGATGCGATTAAGTACTTGCAAACCGCTTCAATACTTGGCGGAACCGTTTATGATGTAAGCAAGGTAGGAGCCGGAATAGGCTTGAATTCTCGAAGTTTAATTATGGTTCGTAAGATAAATTCAATTCCAGATAAATTCCCTCGAAAAGCTGGTATACCCGCTAAGCGTCCTCTTGGATAGTCAACGGCATGTCATCACTTGAATCAAAACCTCAATCTTTCCTCTCAAGGCGCGGTCGGTCATTTTTATTAAGATTAGTTATCACATTTTCTCTTCTTGCAGGGTTCGGAAGCGTTGCACTCTGGCGCATTGATATTGGATGGAATGACACTTGGATTGCAATAAAAGCTATTAACCCGTGGTGGTATTTCATTGCTCTAGTTACGCATTATTTAACCTTCGTGTTTCGTGGTTATAGATGGATCCTGCTTCTAAAGAATTCTAGTAATGACGGGCAAAATTGGACGCCATCTTTATGGTACGCATCAAGAGTTATTCTGATGAGTTGGTTTGCTAATTCGGTTGCCTGGTTTCGCGTTGGAGACGCCTACCGTGCCTACATTTATTCTGAGGATAGTAAAGTCAGTTTTTCAACGAGCATGGGTGTAGTTTTAGCGGATCGGATAGTGGATTTAGCAGTAATTGTCGTATTAATGATCACAGGGGTGATCATTTTACTCGCAGTCGGCCAGATTGCTCCTCCTGTACTGATATTGATTCTAGGTTTGGCATTATTAGTTATTTTAGTTATCGCATTGCTAGCTATGGTCTTTGCACGCAAATGGATTAGTCCAAAGTTGCCACGCCAGATAAGAGAGACTTATCACAAATTTTATGATGCGACGATGGGTAGCTTTAGAAGAATGGATATAGTTTTTATTCTTGCAATTGCCGCTTGGCTTTGTGAGGTGGGGAGACTATTTTTTGTACTAAAGGCAATGGGTGTTTCTATTTCTTTAGGCCTTATACTTTTTGTTCCCATGGCGAATGGATTGCTATCGGGAGTCCCTTTAACGCCGGGCGGGCTTGGCTTTGTTGAGACAGGTATTACTGGATTGCTGGGGTTAGAGCTTGCATTTGAATTAGCGGTGGCCGTTGCTTTAGTTGATCGTACTATAAGCTTCTTGAGTACAATACTTTTTGGCGGATTGGCGTTTTTAATTCGACAGATTAATAGTTTGCGAAATGTGGTAAAGGAGGACTCATGATTAGTTCGGAATTTAGGGAAAAACTTAAGTCAGGAGCACCGTTGCTTGGTGTGTTTGTGAGTATAGAATCGCCCACAACTGTTGAGCTCCTTGCAGTTGCGGGAGTCGATTATGTGATGATTGACGGCGAACACAATCCAATAAGTGCAGGTGATGCTGCTGAAATGATTCGTGCTGCTGAGGCAAAAGGAATTCCGGCTATGTCACGGGTTGGAGAAAACTCCCAGCAGGTGATAGCAAAATTTTTGGATGCAGGTTCTTTAGGTGTAATGATCCCAATGGTGAATTCTGCAAAAGATGCTAAGGCTGTCGTTGATTCTGTGAAATACCCTCCTATTGGTAAGCGTGGATTAGCGGGCGTAAGAGCCAATGATTTTTCGACGAGTACAGGATATGTGGACATAGCTAATGAAGCGACTGTTGTAATGGTCCAAATTGAGACGAATGATGGGATAAAGAATGCTGATGAAATAATATCGGTTGACGGAGTGGATGCAGTTTTTCTAGGGCCATCAGATTTATCTGTTGCGTTAGGCGTTCCCGGTCAGGCTAAGCATGATTCTGTACTAAAAGTGATAGAGGAATTAACAAAAAAAATTGTTGATGCGGGTAAGACAGCTGGAACTATAGCTCGCACTCCAGAGGACTATGCATATTGGCGAGATAGAGGCGTTCAGCTGTTCCTGACGGGAGCAAATGGGCTTTTGTTGGGCGCTGCGAAAGACTATGTCGAAGGGTCTAGAGCGTTAGAAGAAGGTCGATGATCTCTCAGATTAAAGTATTATCCCGACTTGGAAATGTAAATTGATTCTAAATTATTTAATAATAGTAATTGTTTTTTCGATCACTGGGTTTTCTTCTGTCCTTTTCAGTAGTTTTCTTCTTGGGGACGTTTTTGGACTAGAAGGTAATTTCATTTCAGGATCTTGGCTATATCGAGGAATGTACTTATTATTCATCCCACCTTCCTACTCGGTCTTGCTGGTCTTGGTGGGTACAGTATTTGGTCGCAGAACATATTTTCTGCGTCGCGTAAAGCTTTTATGGGGGAGAATTATCCCTGTTAGATGGCTAAAACTTTAAGGTATAGCTTAGCTGCAGCTAAGTGAATATATTTTCGAAAATTGGAGGCCTGAGATGGAAGATATCGTAATTGTAAGCGGAGCAAGGACTCCTATCGGTCGTTTTGGTGGGTCGTTTAAAAATTTGCTCGCTTCTGACCTTGGTGCAGTTGCGATTAAAGCAGCAATAGAACGCGCTAAAATTCAGCCTGAAGATGTAGATGAAGTAATTATGGGTAATGTTTTGCAAGCTGATGAGACTGGATATGTTGCTCGTCGTGCAATGTTAAAGGCTGGCTTACCAGAACATATCCCTGCCATGACGATAAATAGAGCCTGCTCTTCGGGGCTTGAAGCTATTAATTTAGCAGTGCAATCTATTGCTACGGGCGAATCTGAAATTGTTGTTGCAGGAGGCGCGGACAGCATGAGTAGGGTTCCTTACTTAATGCGCGATATACGATTTGACGGCCCTCGAATGGGCGACTATATGATGACAGATGGTCTTACCATGGGTCTGAGCTGCCCTATTTATGATTATCATATGGGGGTAACCGCAGAAAATGTGGCCCATCAATTTGAAATCACAAGAGAAGTTCAAGATCAAATGGCCGTAACAAGCCATCAGCGCGCCGTGCATGCGCAAAACGCTGGATATTTTGAATCACAAATTGCTCCCGTAATTGTTCCCCAGCGAAGAGGGGATGATCTAATTATCACCGTTGATGAGCACCCACGCTCGGATACCACACTAGAAGGGTTGGCTAAATTACGCCCAGTATTTAAAGAAGGTGGCAGTGTAACTGCAGGTAATTCTGCTGGAATTAATGATGCAGCAGCAGCAGTTGTAGTAATGTCGAGAGCACGCGCAGAAAGTTATGGACTATTACCCCGATTGAAATGGGTTGGTAGGGGGGTTTCTGGAGTAGACCCCGCAATTATGGGTATTGGTCCAGTGCCTTCCACTAAAAAAGTATTGAGTAAGACGGGAATGAAAGTGGAAGATCTGGATGTAATTGAGCTAAATGAAGCCTTTGCCGCTCAAGCTGCATATGTTATGCAGGAACTGGGAATGGATTCTGAGCGTACAAATGTAAATGGCAGTGGAATTTCTTTAGGGCATCCTGTTGGTGCGACTGGTGCGATAATGACTGTCAAACTGATGGAAGAGCTTTCTCGAAGTGATGGCGAAATGGGATTGGTGACGATGTGTGTAGGCGGAGGGCAAGGAGTTTCTACTATTTTTGAGCGACTAAATTAACTCTGATTTTTCTTTTTCCAGGGGCCTGGAGCACCAATTAATGGGGTGCAGACTTTACACGCGCGAAACCCGCTTAGCATAGCTTCATGTGGATTAGAAAAAGACACTCTATTTTCTGGTTTTGTTCGTCTACCGGGAGGGCAGTTAGGTCTGCAAAATATTTTAGTTGTGGTGCATCCGTTATAAGTCATATTAAAGTATTTTTTGGATAAACCCTGCTTTGTTGCGCCACTTAGGGTTTATTTTTACCCATAAATCTAAGTAGACAGGTTTCCCAACAAGTTTTTCAATTTCTGGCCGGGAATCGACTCCTACTAATTTTAGTGCGCTCCCATTTCCTCCGATAAGTAGTTGCTTTTGTGACGGTTTGTCTACGTAAATTACCGCACGTATATAATCCCGAGCGCCATCAGCACGTTCATCAAAATCCTCAATTTCTATTGCTACATCGTAAGGTATTTCATGCCTGTATAAATTAAAAACGCGTTCTCGGATGAGC
The DNA here is from genome assembly GCA_022449765.1 of Dehalococcoidia bacterium. Taxonomy (NCBI): domain Bacteria; kingdom Bacillati; phylum Chloroflexota; class Dehalococcoidia; species Dehalococcoidia bacterium. The sequence continues at coordinate 132,727 of JAKUPZ010000003.1, forward strand.
TCTCCAACTAGGAACCGGACCGATCTATCAGTTAAAGCATCTGCTGGGAATAAAGCCTCTCGCTGGGGCATTGCATTCGAAATAGAGGTAACGACGGAATCTAAACCTTCCGACATAATGCTACTCACTGGAAAAATTTCCTGAAAGGAATGGATATCTGAATATTTTTGTATCACAGGTAACAATTTATTTTTAGGAATAGTGTCAATTTTGTTCAGAACTAGGAAGGCGTTTTTGCCTGATTTTTTGATTTGATTTACTAAATTTAACTCTATGTCTCCTGGAAGCCGTGGCTCCACTACTAATATTATTGCATTGGCGTCGCTCAGGGCACTTGAAGACTCGCGTGACATGGAAGTATCAAGTAAGTCACGACCGCCTTTCAAAAAACCTGGGGTGTCAAGTAATCCAATTTGGAAATTTTCATTGGTGAGAATTCCTAGTAGTCGATGGCGCGTCGTATGGGGTTTTGCGCTGACAATCGTAACTTTTTGGCCAACTAGGGCGTTCATTAAAGTGGATTTGCCAACATTGGAGCGCCCGATGATGGCTACAAGTCCGCTTCTGAATGGTACTTTAGAGGAATCCATAGACGCTATATCATTTCGGTTCAGGGTTGAAAAATTTGGACATTTTTGAAGTTGCCCCAGATTTGGTGAGAGTTTCGACAAAAATTTGATGGATTAGCGGATTTTCATTTTCATATTCTATTTGCCCTCCACCGAGGCTCACATCTACGTCAGTCTCTCCTTCCATTGCAACGCCTAAGGAAAAGTAATACCTTTGACTGTTCCAGCGGAACGCTAGATACCTAGCAGGCGTGTTTCCGCCATTAAAATGCTGATGGAACCATCCATTAGGAGGAACAACCATTGACCCAGGTTTCCAATCCACTCGTTCCAAGAAGGTAGTAGGATCCTCATGTGAAGGCCAAAGTAGGGAGTATCCCTGACCTTTGAGTATTATCACATGTGCTCCGGGTCCATGCTTGTGAGCTTTTTTATATGTACCTACGGGGAATTCTGATACGTGTGCAGTTTGAGTTTGATGAGCAAGTTCAAATTTTATGTGGGCACCACCAGCTCCTCGTTCTTTCCATTCGAAAGTAGTAAACGTTTCTACATCGGGAATAAAATTGGTTTCCCATGCATTTGTCCTGCCGGTTGTTGCAGTCCACATTTTGCCTTCCCCTTGAAAGCTTTTTTGGTTTCCAAGGCGATCTTCAAACACGTAGGGGTTATTGAAAATGAAGCCTTCATTGTGGAAAAGGTTCATTGTTAAAGGTGCGGTTGTCACTGCTACGAAGCGTGCAGGTTCTGACCCGCTTCCATTCAAATGTTGATGACTGACATTTATTGGAATGGAAAAAACACTCCCTTTTTTCCATTCAAAACTTGTTTGGCTTCTCGGGTGATCACCTACAAGCGTCGCACCTCTGCCACTCAAAACAAAAATATTTTTCTCAAATATATGCTTTTCTGGGGCCATTTTTTTACCAGGAGGAATTTCGGCTACATACGCGTCATTCGTATCACCGGTACCGTCTAGGTTGATGTAGGTTCCCAGGCAATTTAGCCGTGCCCAAGGCTTCACCTCAACGGTATTTAGATCATCTACCGCAAATCCAGTTATAACCGGAATACCTTCCTTGGCCTGGAAGTCACGGTATGCGTCGTGTTTTATTATTTTTTCAGCAGATGGCCTGACCTGGTGTGACATTCAATCCACGCATATAAAATTTATTATTGGAGCGGGCGATGGGATTCGAACCCACGGCCCTTTGCTTGGGAAGCAAATGCTCTGCCCCTGAGCTACGCCCGCATGCGATGATTCTAGGGCAGCACTTGTTGCTCGTCTACTTTTTCACCCAGTTTTGGGAATCTGAAATATCGCGGTCAAAGAATATTCGGTACATCAATAGAGTTTTAAGGTTTCCCTCATGTGTAAAAGAAAAGTTTGAAAGTAATCTTTTTGTAATTGTACAAAATAAAATTCCATACATAAGAATAATAATTTGTAATGGCTTTTCTAAGTACATTGAGACTAAAGGCAAAGTGATAAAGCTTATAAGAACCCATATTGGAGCAGACCGATACAATTGCCATCCGGCGCAAGCGACAACTGTAAAAAAAGCTAATTCCAGTTGCCCTAGTGAAAGTAATACCCCGAGGCTTGGTGCTACTCCCCTTCCTCCTTTAAATCTTAGAAAAATAGGCCAATTGTGGCCTATTATTGAGGTGAGGCCTATCAAAATTTGCTGGGTAACTCCCAATCCCAGAACCTGAGCAATGGTAATAGGCAAATAGCTTTTTACTAACCCGTCGAATAGGCCTACAGGAATGACCCAATACTTCCCAACGTTGTGATAGACGTTGGATGCTCCTATTGTGCCGCTACCGACATATCGAAGATCGATATTTTTAACTAATTTGCCTACGAGGTATGCAGAAGGGACTGAAGCTAAGAGATACGTTGACGCTATAAAAAGAAGATATCCAGAGTTTGAGATCATTCGTTAAGATGCCTTGGCGCGCCTGCGTAATTCATTGAATATATCTTGAGTAGGGCCGCCGGTACCTGGGAGATTTTCACCTGATATCCCCGTCGCATGGTAATCGCTACCCCCACAGGGAAGTAGATTTAATTGATGAGCTCTTTCTAATAATTGTTTCTGTTCGTGTAGCGTAAATTCTGGATAGAATACTTCAAATCCGCTGAAGCCCATTTCCTGTAAGGTAGGTAAAATAGCGTCATAATTCTTCACATAGACTGGGTGAGCCAGGACAGCAACTCCGCTTACTGAGCGAATAAGATCTACTGCTCCTTGCATTGAAATATTTTCTTGATGTACAAAGGCACTGCCTCCTTCGTTAAGAAGACCTTTGAATGCATCTTTGGGGGTTCTTAGATAGCCTTTTTCAAAGAGGGCTTTCGCTATGTGAGGTCTCCCGATACTTGACCCTGTGGGCTTTAGATCATCCCAGCTTAATTGGTATCCCAATTCATTTAACCGGTCAATTATTTTTTTGCAACGAAGCTCTCTTTGTCCTCGAAAATAAGTAAGTGTTTGTTGAAACACAGGATCGTTATAGTGCATAAAGTAACCGAGTACATGTACTTCTGAATTTCGCACCAAGGGATGAACTGCACTAATTTCGATGCCTGGTATTAATTCTAGGTGAGTATCTAGTGTTCCAAGTCTTTCGTAAGCCTCATTTAGCCCTTCTGTGGAATCATGATCCGTCAGAGAGGCGATATTAATGTCCATTTTTACAAAGAAATCGACAAGATCGCTGGGAGACAAATTCCCATCAGAACAAGTTGAATGAGTATGCAAGTCGATTTTCATGGGAGGCTGATAATTTTATCTATTCTTTCTACATGTTTTGCCAGCCCGCTAAGATCATCGAGCTCTGCGTATAAGGAATTGAACTGCAAAGGGCCGGTATTTTCAGCTACGGTTAGTCTTTTGGGCATTGCAGTCAAAAATTTCGCTAGAACATCTTCGACTTTACTGCCAATTATTGAATTGAGGGGCCCTGTCATTCCAAGGTCAGTGACGAAGGCAGTTCCCTTAGGTAGTATTTTGGCGTCTGCAGTTGGAACATGAGTATGGGTTCCTACCACTATGCTTACTCTTCCATCCAAATACCACCCCATTGCCGCTTGTTCTGATGTTGCTTCGGTATGGAAGTCTACGAGAATTGCCTTTGGTGATTGCAATTCTATTTCCTCTAGTAGAGTTTCTGCGGTGGTGAATGGGGAGTCTAGACCTTCTGGCATGTAGACGCGGCCCTGTAGATTGAGAACAGCAACTCCTCCAATAATTATGTGGCCTCTTCCTGGTGCGGTAGCGGGGTAATTTGCTGGGCGAAGAAATGGCATTTCACCGTTTAATGATGGTATGAAATCTCGCTGGTCAAAAGTATGATTACCCCCACTAATGACATTGGCTCCAGCCTTTAGTATTTCATCCGCAGTATCGTCCGTAAGCCCAAAACCGGCAGCCGCGTTTTCCCCATTTACAACAACAAAATCCAAATCTAATTCACTTCGAAGCTTGGGAAGAATGTGGGATAGTGCAGATCTTCCCGGGCGACCAACAATGTCCCCGACCATCAGTACCTTCAAGCTAACTCCTCCCGAATTTAATGTGCAACTTCAGTAGTTCGAGTTTCGCGGACTACAGTTACAACAATTTCGCCTGGATAAACAAGGTTCTCTTCGATTTTTTTCACGACTTTTCGAGCAAGATCGGAAGCCTCTACATCATCGAGTTCATCAGGTTGCACTAAAATGCGTACTTCACGACCAGCTTGAATAGCAAAAGATTTTTGAACACCATCGAAACTATTGGCTACATCTTCCAGTGCTTCTAACCGCTTCAGATAGAGCTCTACTGTGTCACGCCTAGATCCAGGGCGTGCAGCACTTATGGCATCAGCGGCCGCTACTATAAAGGCCTCTGCTGAGCCACGATCATCTTCATGATGCTCGTTAATGGCAGCGGCTACAGCAGGCGATAGGTTGTACCGTCTAGCTACTTCCTCTCCGAGCTCAACGTGCGTTCCTTCGACTTCGTGAGTTAGAGCTTTACCAATATCGTGTAATAAACCGCCTGCCTTTGCAATTTGGACATCAGCATTGATTTCGCCGGCAAGCATACCTGCAATCCGCGAAACTTCGACCGAATGCTGAAGGATGTTTTCCCCGTAGCTATATCGATATTGAAGCCTTCCAATTAGTTTAATTAATTCTGGATTCAAACCCCTAACTGCTGCATCCAGAACTGCCTGTTCTCCACACCGGGCAATAGTGTCTTCAACTTCTTTTTGCGCTTTTATCACTGACTCTTCGATACGTGCCGGGTGGATCCGTCCATCGGCAATAAGGTTAGTAAGAGCGATTTTAGCTACCTCTCTTCTAATTGGATCAAAGCAAGAAACAGTAACTGCTTCAGGGGTGTCATCAATAATGAGATCAACTCCTGTAGCTGCTTCGATTGCTCGTATGTTGCGCCCTTCCCTTCCGATAAGCCTTCCTTTCATATCATCACTAGGGAGGGATACGAGAGATGTCGTTGATTCGTTGACTACATCAGCTGCGAGTCGTTGAATAGATAATGCAATTATAGTTTTTGCTTTTTCATCGACATCGGAATGCATTTTCTGTTCTAACGTGTAATAGCGTTTTGCAATTTCTTGTTCCATCGCAGATTCTGCTGTTTGCATTATCTGATCTTTAGCGTCTGCCAAACTTAAATTTGCTACTTCTTCGAGCTTTGAAACTTGCTCTGTTTTTAAATCTTCTACCTCAGCATAAGCGGTTTCTAATGTGGATTCACGGTCAGATAGTTTGGACTCTCTGGCTTCTAATGTGTCCTGGCGATTGTCGAGATTTTCCTCTCGATTCTGCAGGCGAGTTTCTGCTCGCTGGAGCTCTCTTCTCCTGTCACGCGCATCGGATTCAATTTCTTGTTTATTGCGCAATGCTTCTTCTTGAGCCTCAAGTAGAAGTCTTTTCTTCTGTTCTTCTGCATCACTCAAGATACGATCCGCCTCGCTTGAAGCAGCACTTATTTTTTTCCCACGATTAATTTGATTGAGGATAAATTTTACTAAAATTGTAACGATTATCCCTGCAATTACTCCTATTGCGGAGCCTATTAATAACGCCTCCATGAGCGTCTCCTTTCTCACTTTCTATGCTCGAGTCCTTTCAAAAAGGACCGGATAAAAAGCCCACACCTATTTTATCTAAACCAGGGGCTATATAAGTTAGAGTCTGACCTGGATCAATACACCGGATCAATTTCTACCCCGATTTTGTCATTGGTAATGGATGCTAGGAGCTATGACCTTATGAAGGAGCAATAGCGGGCACTTCGGAATGCTCAATTTTTTCATCGGGATTTTTATCTCCGTCAGTTGAATCAAGCCCTCGGATAAGCGCTTCGATCTGGTCTGCAATTTCAGGATGTTCATTTAGAAAATTTTTGGCATTTTCTCTGCCCTGTCCAAGGCGAGTTTCGTTATAGGAATAATTAGCTCCAGATTTTCTAATGACTTCGGCTGCTGTGCCTAGGTCAAGGATATCCCCCACCTTGCTGATTCCTTGTTTGAACATGATGTCGAATTCAGCCTGCCTGAAAGGCGGAGCAACTTTGTTTTTGACAATTTTTGCTCGCACTCTAGATCCTACTGGCTCTGTCTGTTGTTTGATCGTTTCGATTCTGCGAAGGTCAATACGAACTGAGCTGTAAAATTTTAGTGCACGCCCTCCGGGAGTGACTTCGGGGCTTCCAAAAAAGACTCCCACTTTTTCACGAAGTTGATTTACGAATACAACAGCTGTATTTGAAGCGTTGGTTGCTGCAGTAAGCTTTCGTAGCGCTTGTGACATTAGTCTTGCTTGTAGCCCTACATGTGCATCTCCCATATCTCCTTCTAATTCAGCGCGTGGTACGAGGGCCGCGACACTGTCAACTACTACGACATCTAACGCACCACTACGTACGAGATATTCCACGATTTCTAAGGCTTGTTCGCCTGAATCAGGTTGTGAAATAAGAAGGGAATCGACTTGCACACCGCATTGGGCCGCGTAGATTGGATCCATCGCGTGTTCGGCATCTATATAAGCCGCAGTTCCACCAAGCCGTTGAGCTTCAGCCACAATGTGGTTACACAATGTGGATTTTCCTGCTGATTCTGTCCCAAAAATCTCAATGATTCTGCCTTTTGGGATTCCACCAACACCTAATGCAAGGTCAAGCGAAATCGAACCAGTCGGAATGGCTTCAGTTTGCATAGCGTGGGAGGCCTCTCCCAGCCGCATTATTGCCCCTCGGCCAAATTGGCGTTCAATTTGGCCTAAGGCTACCTCTAGTGCTTGTTGTTTTTCTGACACGTTCTGGCCTCATCTCTTGGCAGCCATTACCACTTACATCGTATCATATTACGAAGTGCATGTACGGCCAATTTTTTACCAAGTCTGCCATTTATAGGTAGGTATTATGCAAGCCTCAAATGTCGCACATTTGTTCTAATGCTTAACTCCCGTGACATTTCTTAAACTTTTTACCACTTGCGCAAGGACAAAGTTCGTTCCTACCAATCTTGCGATCGGTTGAAAATGTCTGAAATCTAGCATCTGCAACTCGTCGAGACTCACATCCAACGCAGGTGCAGGCAGGTGGATGGTCTGAATACCAATTGGTCCGTTCTTTTCCAGTTACCATGGTGGCACCTGTTTGTAGCGATTAGCAATTGGAAGCCTGCGGTCTCGACCGAAATTTCTTTTAGTGATTTTGACACCTGGAGGAGATTGCCTGCGTTTGTATTCACTTTTGTCTACGAGGTTCACGGTAAGATCTATTGAATCCTTGGCCATACCTTGGGACGCCATGTCTTCGATGCTTTTGTCTTCTTCCACATATGCGGAGATTATCAAGTCCAGTTCGTCGTATGGTGGTAGCGAGTCCTCGTCTTTTTGGTCTGGTCTTAGTTCAGCAGTGGGCGCCCGGTTAATTATGGAGTACGGTATTATTTCGTCATTGCTCGCTTCATTCAAATGTATGGAAATATTTTTAACTAATGTTTTAGAGACATCTTTAATGACTGCAAATCCTCCAGCCATGTCTCCATATAATGTTGCATAGCCAGTAGCCATTTCGCTTTTATTTCCGGTGGTTAAAACGATCCAATTGAATTTGTTGGATGCGGCCATCAGCAAGTTTCCGCGAATTCGCGCCTGTAAATTTTCTTCAGTAGTACCTATTTCGGTTCCTTGGAATTCACTTGCTAAAGATTCAATGTACGTATTAAAGATGGGTTCTATAGGCAGGGTGACCATTCGAATTCCTAGATTTGCACTGAGTTTTTTGGAATCATTCAGCGATTGATCTGAGGTGTACTGAGACGGCATGAAGAACGCAGTGACATTCGACGAGCCGAGTGCTTCAACTGCTATGACTGTGGTGAGCGCTGAATCCAGTCCACCGGATAACCCAATAACGGCTTTGTTGAAACCACTTTTTTTCACATAATCTCGTGTTCCTAATACCAAAGCCTGGAATGCTTCTTCGTAAGGTTCTAGCTCTTCGGCAACTGAGGGTTTAAGTATTTTGGTTTCCTTACGATTTCCACTGGCTATAAAGTAATGTTTTGGATTAGCAAAGGATTGATTATGGATTTCATGGAAAGGTTTGGCTTGGTCTGCATTGATATCTGCTAGGAGTAATGATTCTTGAAATTGAGGAGATCGCGCAATGATCTTTCCTTCAGGGTCCAGAATAATGCTTTGCCCATCAAATACTAGCTCGTCTTGACCTCCAACAGCATTGATATAAGAAACGAAAATTTTATTACTGCGCGCTCGTTGAGAGAGCATGGAATATCGTTCAGCGCCCCTCCCTAAATGAAAAGGGGATGCATTTATATTTACAATTAATTCGGCACCATTTGCTCTTTGCACGGATGTCGGGCCTTTTTCGTACCAAATGTCCTCACAAATATTGACTCCTATGTTCACTTCGTTGATAGAAAAAATAGGGCATTCTGTGCCTCTTGAGAAATATCGTTGTTCGTCGAAGACACCATAGTTAGGGAGAAAAATTTTCCGGTAGATGTTTACAATTTGACCATTGGATGCAACGACTGCGCTGTTATAGATCCGTCCGTTAAGCTGGTCGGGGTAGTTGGTCGCTCCAAGATGAAAAGGTTCGCCTTCTATAAATTCGGGAGCACCTACTACTACGGTTGTATTGCCACTTTCCTTAACGATACGTTGCAAATGCTTTTTGGAATCTAGGAGGAACTGCTTTTTAAATAGTAGGTCTTCGGGGGGATAGCCCGTTATTGCGAGTTCAGGGAACGCAATTATGTCCGCTTGTTCCTCTCGGGCTTGTGAGATGAATTCAAGCATTTTGTCAGTGTTTCCACCGATATCACCAACAGTTGGATTAAATTGTCCAAGTGCTAACCGAATTAAGCGCATAGGATATGACCCTTGTCTACCAAAAAGGACATCTTTACAAGATGTCCTGAAGTGGAGAGTGTTAGGTGATGGACCTTCGTCTACGACGTGCTGATCTGCGGGCAGCTAATCGTGCCTTCTCCCCTTTAGATCGGAAGAATCTACGATCTTTATGCTCTTTCAGTATTCCATTTCGAGTCACAGCAGCCCTGAATCTCGACACTATTCCTTCAGGCGGCTCACCGTCTCTAATTTCCACGTATGCCATTCATCACCTTCGCTATTCAGCCAATAAACGATAGCATATTCCTAGTTATGGGACAATCTTGAGCACTAATCATCTCTATTTAATTGACATTATTGCTCTGCTCACGATATTTTGATTAGCAGTCAATTCTATTGACTGCTAATTGAGGGATCTTAATGCCAATATATTCCTACTATTGTGATTCTTGTGATAAAGAATTTGATTTACGACAAGGATTTGATGCAGTGACTGAAGCGGACTGCGCATCCTGTGGTAACCCTGCCAGACGTAAATTTGTAGCGCCTACAGTAATTTATAAGGGGTCTGGATTTTATACGACTGACTATGCAAGGAAAAGCGGGGGATCTAGTTCTGCTACACCGTCATCATCAGAGCAAACTACTGCGGCAAAGGGCACTGAGAAAAAAAGCACAAGCACAAACACAGAAAATAAAAGCACAAGCACAAACACAGAAAATAAAAGCACTAAGAGTACGTCTTCTAGCGATTCAAGCTAATGCGAGTAGTATTACAGCGTGTAAAGAGCGCTTCGGTTAGTGTCCACGGAAACGTAAGTGGAGCGATTGGGGCCGGCTTACTGGTTTTTGCCGCAATTCATGATAACGATAGTAGCCAAGACATTGAATATATCGCTGATAAAATTATAAACATGCGAATATTTGCTGACGATAACGGTAGGTTTGACCGATCGTTACGTGAGGTTGATGGGTCACTATTAGTAGTTAGCCAATTTACATTATATGCAGATACTAGAAGGGGAAGGCGTCCTTCTTTTACTGGCTCTGCATCTTCCGTAATTGCATGGCCCCTTTTTTCAGATTTTATTAGCAAGCTCGAGAGTTTTAACATCATTGTAGAGACCGGAAAGTTTGGAGAAATGATGGAGATTCAGTTGGTAAATGACGGTCCGGTTACTATTATCGTTGATTCAAATGATAGGCATATGCCTCGTCACTACTAGCTCAAAGAGCCGTAGGGCGCTACACTCGCAAGCGAAACATAGGGGGACTATTTGTGGGAGATTTACTGAAAGGGAAAGTTGCAATAGTTACCGGATCTGGCCGTGGTATAGGTCGTGAGCATGCGTTGGCTCTTGCCGAAGAAGGTGCCAAGATAGTTGTAAACGACATTGGTGTTGAACGGGATGGTTCTGGAGGTACTCAAGGACCGGCGGATGAAGTTGTAGCAGCCATTAAAGAGAATGGGGGGGATGCGGTTGCAAGCTATGACGACGTTTCTGACTATGACGCTGCAGGTAAGTTAACTAACTTAGCCATAGATCACTTCGGGCGCTTGGATATATTGATTAACAATGCTGGTACTTTTCAGTACCGGCTTTTTCATCAGCTAACCGAAGAAGCCTGGGACGGCTTGTTGGGTGTACACCTTTATGGAACGTTCAATACTTGTCACCATGCGTCTAAGGTTATGATGGATCAGAAATATGGACGAATAATTAATACTGCTTCAAGTCAATGGAGAAACCCCGAAGGTAGAGGGAATTACGGCGCAGCAAAGGGAGCTATTGTTTCTCTAACTTGGGGGCTAGCCTTTGAATTACGCAATTACAACGTCACTGTGAATGCAATAGCTCCAATGGGAGCTACTCGTAGTTTTCATGATAATACCTATCGGCAAATGCTCGCGGATGCGGGATTAGATAGAAAGAAAGATCCATCAGAGCAGGGATCCAATAGGGCAGGACCTGAGTTCGTGTCTCCGATGGTGGTGTACTTGGCATCGGATCTAGCATCTGACATAAATGGATTAGTTTTTCGGGTAGGTTCTGGGAAAATAGGCAGATATAGCCATCCCACTGAATCACGCACCATTTACCGAGAGGCTGGAAACTCGGAACCTTGGACACTTGATGAGTTGGATGAAGTATTACCAAGCACTGTGATGGGCGGCGATACGCAAGCACCGTTTATACCATAAAAGGGGTACTGATGACTGAAGATTACATTCCACCAAGAGGCAGTAGGTTAGAAGGGAAGGTTGCGATTGTCACTGGCGCAGGAAGAGGTATTGGACGGGCTCATGCAATCGCACTAGCTGCGGAAGGTGCAAAAATAATAGTTAATGATCCTGGCGTTGAGCGAAACGGGAGTGGTGGAACAATTGCACCGGCTGATGAAGTAGTCTCGTTCATAAGAGAAAATGGGGGAGATGCTACGGCAAATTATAATTCGGTGGCTGATTATCAAGAAGCAGAGCAAATAATTGCCTCTGCGCTCGACGCTTATGGCCAGCTTGATATTTTAGTAAATAATGCTGGGATTGCACGAGAAGGGCTATTTCATCAAATTAGTGCAGATGATTTCCATGCAGTTGTAAATACTCACTTAAAAGGGACGTTTAATACATGCCATCACGCAGTTCCTGTGATGATGAAACAAAAATTCGGGAGGATTATTAATACTGCGTCAAGCCAATGGCGCAATCCCGAGGGACGAACAGCATACAGCGCTGCAAAAGGAGGCATTGTAAGCCTTACTTGGGATTTGGCCTTTGAACTTAGGAAGTTTAATATCACGGTGAATGCGATTGCGCCTATGGCCCAGACTAGGGCATTCACAAATTATCAGCATCCTCAGATGCTATCTGATGCAGGTTTATCCGTTAAAAAAGCTGGCGATGAGCTTGCCGGTGCTCGACCGGGAGGTGAGCATGTTTCCCCTTTGGTAGTTTGGCTTGCTACTCAATCAGCAGAGAATGTAAACGGCTGCATTTTTCGTGCAGGAAGCGGTAAATTTGGAATCTATACGCATCCTACAGAAACCAGATCGGTTAATAAGGACTGGCGAAACAAAGGTAGATGGACACTAGAAGAGCTAAGGAAAGTAATTCCAAGTAGCTTAACTTTTGACGACTCAGTTGCACCGTTCATTCCCAACAGATAGATTGACACATTTGGTTGATTATTGAATCCTCTATAGTGAACTTAATTTACTTTAGATTTGATGGCTTGCAGAGGATCCTTGGGACTTAAACACAGAAAATCTCAACGCCTTGCTTTTTGGGCAATGCTTGCTCCTCCTTTTTATATCGCTACTGCGATAATTGCCACCTTACTGGGACCGCAAGGTTTTAAGTCTATGGAACACCCAATTAGTCAGCTTGGCGCTCCTTCCTCACCGCGCCCTTGGATAATTAAAGCCGGATTTGTAGGTTATGCGATTTTAGTTCAAGGATTGGGGCCTCTGCTAAACAAGGAGGCAGGAGGCGGCTTTAAAGGAAAGATACTTTGGGGACTTACAGGTATTTATGGACTTGCAGGAATGCTGTCTGCGATTTTCTCTAAAGATGTTAAAGATCGTCGATTATTTGGGATGACCCATGATTTGGTGCATAGCATAGTTGGCAGAGTCTGTTTTGGCGGAATCATGGGGCTAAGTTTACTGGCACCATTTTTTATCCAGAAAAGACAATGGAAAGAATGGAAACAATTTTCATTTCTGATGTTTTTATTATCTGGAATAATGGCTATTTTTTATCAATCAAACAGCTGGAAAGGTCGGCAAGGGTTACTTCAGCGCGGGTTTTTTGCCACGACTATGTTGTGGGTCTTCGTAACTGCGTTAAAAATGATTGCAGTTGAGCAAAAGCGTAAAAGAATTAGCCAATCTCGAGATTAACGTGGCGGAGCTGAAGGGACATCTGGTCCCATTCCAAATCTCTCGATATCCTCATCAGATCCTTCCCAATATGCAATTTCATCCACTTGGTCTCGCTGCTCTCTATCTAAAATCCAGTTAGCAGCATTAGCATTAGAAATTACTTGTTCTTCTGTCATTGCTCCAGCGATAACCGAACTTACTGCAGGGTGCGCAAGTAGCCATGCGAAAGCTAAATCTACTAGTGTTTTTTCATGTTCACTAGCAAATGCATCGAGCTTACCAAGCACGGATTGGGAAGCAGAATCGTTTTGTAGCTGGCCTACCATTCTTCTTGCTGATTGAGGTACTTCGTTACCGGAAGCGTATTTACCTGTTAGCCATCCTCCGGCTAAAGGGAAATATGGTAAGAATCCCACTTTATGCTCTGTACAGTACGGCAGAAGCTCTAACTCAGCATGTCTGTGCATCAAGCTATAATTATTTTGAGAGGACACAAAATTTGACCAACCGTGAGAATCTGCTATCCGAGTTGTATCGGCATGTCGCCAACTTGAATAATTGCATTCGCCTAGATGGCGAACTTTCCCTTCGACAATTAGCTCATTTAAAGGTTCTAGGTATTCTTCGTGCGGGATATCGTTGGGTACGAAATGGATTTGATAAAGATCAATTACGTCGGTTTGTAATTTTCGTAAACTTTCCTCAATATTTTTTTGAATTCGAGATTTCGGGGATTCACCATTTAGGTTAGTGAGATTGAATTTTGTAGCAATAAGAACGTCGTTTCGCTTCCCTTTCAATGCTTCACCGATATGAATTTCGCTTTCTCCATTCCCATAAATATTGGCGGTGTCGAGAAAATTGATACCCAAGTCAATACATTTATCAATAACACGCTGGCTAATTTTTTTATCAGCTATCCGAGAAGGATTTCCAAAATTATTTGTGCCAAGTCCAATTACTGAAACGTTCAGGTCTGTATTACCTAGTTGCCGGTATTGCATAATGTCTCCCGTACTTATTCTTTAAAGGATGATACTGCAGAATAAAGATTCGCACATTCTGCCCGAAGGCGAGGTGTAAATGAAAGTAACGTTTATTGGATTAGGGATGATGGGGAAGCCGATGGCTATTAATCTAGTCAAAGCAGGCCATCAAGTCACGGTTATTAATCGAAGCCAACAAAAAGTGAAAGAATTAGTGGAACTTGGAGCCATTGCAGGGGAATCCCCTAAGGAAGCTTCGGGAAATGCTGAGGTAATTTGTTTGTGCCTTGTAGGAGAAAAGTTAATTGAGGAAATTATTGCTGGAGAAATGGGAATCCTAGCAGGGGTAAATGCAGGGGCCATCATTGTTGATCATTCAACGGTGCACCCTGAATTTGCGCAGCGAATGGCGCAAGTTGCCTCGGGGAAAGGATTGGTTTATATGGATGCTCCGGTTTCAGGAACTGGACAGGTAGCTTGGAATGGGGAATTGACTGTAATGGTTGGTGGCGAAGAGTCTTATTTCAAACAAATAGAACCAATATTAGACGCAGTTTCGTTGAACGCTCAGCTAATGGGGCCTGTTGGAAGTGGCAATATTGCTAAATTGATAAACAATATGGTCAAAGATATTAATCAAATTGCGGTAATGGAATCTTTTGTTCTTGCATCGAAATTAGGCATGGATTTGAATTCTTTGTTTAAGGTAATGCGCACTGCTTCTGGTGCAAGTCGCCAGCTAGAAAGAATTGCGCCTAAGGTCATAGAAAGAACATTTGAACAAACTTCTTACGTTTCAACAAATATAAAAGACCAAGAGCTGATGGGCTGGTTAATCAGTAAAGCACAACTTGACTTACCTTTGCGAAATGTTGCGCAACAGCATTGGATTAAAGCATTCGAAAAAGGGCTTGGAAATGCAGATCCAACTGAATCAATAAAAGTTTTGGAATGATCTCAAAGAATCGCCTTTAAGAAATTAGCAGTTTGGGATTTTGAGTTTTTTACAACTTGCTCAGGTTTCCCTTCTACAACAAGTTTCCCCCCATTTATTCCTGGCCCTGGGCCGAGGTCAATTACCCAGTCTGCATTTTTAATCAAGTCTAAGTGATGCTCGATTAGAAGCACGGTGTTGCCACCTTCAACAAGACGATGTAGTACTTCAAGGAGATGCGCTGCATCTTGAAATGAAAGGCCAGTAGTCGGTTCATCAAGGATATAAAGAGTTTTTCCAGTTGCACGCTTGGAAAGCTCAGATGCAAGTTTTATGCGCTGCGCTTCCCCTCCGCTTAGCGTGGTGGCGGGTTGGCCAAGTCGAATATACCCTAGCCCTACGGCTTCTAATGTTTCTAATTTTGATTTTATGCGGGGAATATTTTCGAATGTCGAATGTGCTTCAGTGACAGTCATTTCAAGCACATCAGCAATGCTTTTTTCTTTGAATAATATTTCTAATGCATTGTCATTATACCGGCGCCCTTCGCACACTTCACAAGGTACTGTTACGTCAGGTAAAAATTGCATTTGAATTTGGATGTACCCATCGCCTTGGCAAGATTCACAACGGCCTCCTTTTACATTGAAAGAGAACCTTCCTGGAAGAAACCCTCGAGCTTTTGATTCAGGTAAAGATGCAAATAATTCCCGTATAGGCGTAAAGGTGCCTGTGTAGGTTGCAGGATTACTGCGAGGAGTACGACCAATTGGAGATTGGTCTATATTTACGACTTTATCGATATGCTCTAATCCTTCGACCCCTGCGCTGGACCCTGGCTTATCCTTCGCGTGGTAAAGTTTTTGTGCAAGCCATTTGTACAAAATTTCATATACAAGGGTTGATTTTCCTGAGCCGGAGACTCCAGTTACGCAAATAAGTTTACCCAGAGGGAACGCTACATCGATATCTTGTAAATTATTTTCCTTTGCACCTTTGACGAGCAGGAATTTACCATTGCCCTCTCTTCGATTACGGGGCACAGGTATCACTTTTCTTTTTGAAAGATATGCTCCCGTTATAGATTGGGGACTTTCCTCGATATCTGCAATCGTTCCTTTTGCAACGATATTCCCACCATGCTCACCTGCACCAGGACCCATATCTACAAGGAAATCTGCAGATCGCATCATGGCTTCGTCGTGTTCCACAATCAAAACGGTGTTGCCCAGATCCCGTAACTCCTTCAGGGTTTCGATAAGGCGATTGTTATCTACTGGATGGAGACCTACTGATGGTTCGTCACATACGTATAGGACCCCCATGAGCCCAGATCCAATTTGTGTAGCTAAGCGGATTCGTTGCCCTTCACCCCCACTAAGCGTGCTGGCTGATCTAGAAAGGGAAAGGTAGTCCAATCCTACATTTGAAAGAAAAGATAAGCGAGAACTTATTTCTTTTAATATCTGCTCTGCAATTAAATGATCTCGAGATGAGAAGTTATGAGGGTCTTGGTATTTTGCCCATCGAGGCTTAATGTCAGGGGTCTCTTCGCTTTGCTGCAGTGCAATTACCCACCTGTTTGCGTCAGAAACTGAAAGATTTGTAGTTTGAATGATTGACCTGTTGCCAATTGTTACTGCTAATGCCTCTGGTCTTAATCGATTGCCACCACACGATTCACAGGGCAAAGCAGTCATATAACGCTCGATTTCATTGCGCATGTAATCGGATTGAGTTTCTCTATAGCGACGCTCAAGATTAGGGATTACTCCTTCAAATCCTGCATCCCATTCAAATTGGCGACCACGTCGTGTACGGTGTCGTACTTTAATTTTTCGATTATCCCCGAACCCATTAAGGATAACCCCTTGAACTTTTTTGGGAAGTTCCTGCCACGGGGTGTCAGGAGATACGTTCTCCAAGGAAGCTACACTGCGCAATATACTGAAGTACATTGCGTTGACACTTGACATTGAACGTGCCCAAGGTTTTATTACTCCTTGATTGATGCTAAGTGCTGGGTCAGTGATTATGAGTTCGGAATCTATGACTAGCCTTAATCCAAGGCCTGAGCACATGCTGCATGCTCCATGAGGGCTATTGAACGAGAACGTTCTCGGTTCTATTTCGGCAAAGCTGATTTGACAAAATGCACACGCAAATTGCTCAGAGAATATCTGCTCTTCCATCGAATCAGCATCAAGTGCGATCATTTTTCCTTGCCCGTACTTCAGTGCAGTTTCCACGGAATCAGTTACACGGCTACGTTCTGTATCTGATTCAAGTACTAGCCTGTCAACAATAATTTCTATCGAGTGCCACTTTTGCTTGTCGAGGTTTATTGAAGAGTCTAGGCTTACAATTTCATTGTTTACTCGAACTCTAACGAAGCCAGCGTTTCTAGCTTCTTCAAAAATTTCTCGATGCTCTCCTTTTTTATGCGTAATTACTGGTGCTAGAAGCATTAATCGTTTACCTGATTGCCTGAGTACGATATCGGAAATTTGCTGAACTGTTTGTTGCTGGACTGGCCTTCCACATTTATAACAATGGGGGTTACCTACGCGTGCATAAAGAAGTCGAAGGTAGTCATATATTTCAGTAACGGTACCTACAGTTGATCGGGGATTATTTGAAACACCTTTTTGGTCAATTGATATCGAAGGCGAGAGGCCTTCAATATATTCAACATCAGGTTTATCCATGCGCCCAAGAAATTGCCTTGCATAGGCAGAAAGTGATTCAACATACCTGCGCTGCCCCTCTGCGTAGATAGTATCAAAAGCCAGCGTTGATTTTCCTGAGCCTGAAGGTCCCGTTATCACGACTAGCTGGTCTCGAGGGATAGTGATATCTACATTTTTTAGATTATGTTCGCGGGCACCGCGAATGACTATATTTTCTAGGGGCATGGTTTTGCGCCTGGGGCTAAATGATATTTAATGGTATAACCCATGTGTGTTTATTGTAGGGATATTTTTAGTAAAAGAAACTTAAGTAAGTTCAATCTCAGGAAATTAATGTTTGATTAGGGATATGCACGAGTATTCGATCGTCTACAATCCGAACTTCATAAGAGGTTGTATCCCAAGTGTACTTATCGAGACATTCCCCTGTTTGTAAATCAAAAACTGCAGAATGAAGAGGGCAAATTATTTCTCCAGGGTCTATTAGCCCATGGCTTAACATTGCGCCCTGATGGGGGCAATAATTGTCTAAGGCTCCTACGTTTTGACCATCCCAAAATAATGCTATTTCATTTCTTCCTAATGTTGGGTGTTCGAATTGAAATGATAGGGTCTTTTTAGATTGAAGTTCTTCAAAGGAGCATAGATCAAATTCTTGAGCGCTAGTTGGATTCATTGAAATTATTGAATCTCTATAAGAGTTTGGCCCGCGTTGATAGTTTGATCTTTTTTAACTTTTATATTTTTAACTTTCCCTGGCTTGGACATGCGAACACTTTGTTCCATTTTCATAGACTCAAGTTTGCAGATTTCATCGCCTGTTTCCAAGAGCTGTCCTTTTTCGACGCTAATGGAGACAATTTTGCCAGGCAATGGGCAACGTACCGATCGCTCATCCCCTTTACTTTCCCCTCGTAATCCAGGTAGTTCTGTTTTGGGAGCTTGCTTTCGGCGCTTGGGCGTTACACCGTCAGCTGGAGCACCAATTTCCACAGAGAATGTTTCACCGTCGACTACGACTTCTACAGGACTTTGATAGGTGTCACCTACTTCAATGTCATACCATTCTTCATCAATTCTTAACCGAAGACGCTTCATTAAAAGTCTCCATTTAATTTGCTTACCATTGCCATGCGCCTTCCATGCATTTTCCATTTACTAGGAGATTGTGCATCCGCATGACTTTGGGCCATCACCATAGATAGTGCAATAGCGGCTACTATGCTTTTGTTTACAGAAGCCGGTGAGTTCAACAATTCTTCCAAGAATCCGTTATCAAACGTCGCTTTCTTGAAAATTTTATGCTCTAGCACTCGCTTAATTAAGGGTAGATTGACTACAGGGCCTTCAATAATATATTCATCAATTGCAGCGAGCATATTGGCTATTGCAGATTCTCTATCTTTTCCTCTTACAATTAATTTAGACATCATGGGTTCATAGTAGGGAGAAACCTCATAGCCTTCGAAGAGGGAACTATCTACACGAACATTGTAACCTTTTGGCTCGTTAAGTTTTGAAACGGTACCAGCTGTCGGTAGAAGCATAACAGGGTCTTCCGGATAAATTCGAGCCTCTATCGCTGCACCGTGCTGTTCGACGTCATCTTGATTAAGGGGAAGAGGTTCTCCCGAAGCTACTCGTAACTGCAGCTCTACTAGGTCGACACCTGTCACCATTTCGGTAATGGGATGTTCCACTTGCAAGCGAGTGTTCATTTCGAGGAAATAAAAATTTTCTCCGTCACCATCAAGCAGGTATTCAATAGTGCCAGCATTACTGTACCCAATATTTTTGGTAAGCATGACAGCTGAATGTAAAAGAGCTTCTTTCACATTCGGTTTCAATTTTACGCATGGTGTTTCTTCGATAACTTTTTGATTTCTGCGTTGAACAGAGCAATCTCTTTCAAAAAAATGGATCGCATTTCCGTGTTGATCGCCCATGATCTGCACTTCAACATGCGATGCGTGTTCTACTCGCCTTTCAATGTAAACTCTGGTACTTCCAAAAGCTCCCTTAGCTTGTGCACGCGCTTGAGCAAGTGCTTCTAAGAGCGCGGAAGTTTCACGTACGACTCTAATGCCCATACCACCACCACCGTCGGCGGCCTTGATCATTAGGGGGTATCCAATTTTTTCAGCTGCCTCAAGAGCTTCAGAATCCTCGATTTCTCCTTCGGTCCCGGGTATAACAGGAACGCCCGCCTGTATAGCTAATTTACGAGCTTGAACCTTATCTCCCATTTGTTGAATGATGTTTGAAGAAGGCCCGATAAAAGCAATGCCGGCTGCTTCTACAGCCTGCACGAAGGACGGGTTTTCAGATAAGAACCCGTATCCAGGGTGAATAGCTTGAGCTTTTGCCTTTTTTGCAGCTTTAATAATTGCTGAGGCATTGAGGTAAGAATCTGCTGGGGAAGCACCACCGATATTAATGGCATGATCAGCCATTTTCACATGCAGGGCGTTCTCATCAGCATTGGAATAAATAGCAATGGCAGTTACACCTAGCTTTTGGCAGGTTTTGATAACACGGCATGCAATTTCACCGCGATTGGCTATAAGAACTGAGCTGAACATGCTACACAGTGTATAGGGCGATTAAGGAAGGGCCAACTATATTGGCCGGTGTATTGTTAGAGATGGGAATAGCCCCCTCCGACACAGGGGGCGCTTCCAACTTAACTTCTAGTTTCGAAATCCTCCCCGATCTTCACGAGGTCGGGCTTCATTTACGTTTAAAGTCCTTCCAGCTAAATCGGTTCCATTCAGTCCTTCAATAGCACTCTGAGCTTGGCCGCCATCTGGCATTTCCACGAAGCCAAAGCCACGGGACCTTTCTGTGTAGCGGTCAATTGCTACGCGAGCTTCAACGACTTCGCCAAATTGCTCAAAAGCACCTCGTAACTCGTCGTCATTGGTGCTATAACTTAAATTTCCAACGTATATCCGCATTCGGTGCACTTTCTCCTATATACCCAAACAACTCGGAGGCACCGCTACCTTTCGGCGTGTCGGTCCGCTGGGAACTTCTGGTAGCCACTCAAGCTCATGGGCACCCTTTTCGTAGGGTGACTTGGTATCAGTATACTACGAATTAGCAAACTGAGACTAAATGACTCCTAGCATGTGATACTGGACGCGATTTTTCCTTTGTACGCCCATCTTCATTATTTGCCTTGCCGGACGTGTTGCCTCATTGGGGAACACTTTTATCCATTCCTTGTCAATTATAGGAATATCGGCATAATCCTGAACTAAGATGGTTACTAGCCCGATGTCGTCGACTATACCTTTACCGCTTTCCACTAATGACACTAGGTTTTGTAATCCATGGGCTGCCTGCCCTTCAATTCCTTCAACAGGCTCAAGCTTATCGTTACTATTTGGATCAACTCCTGATACCCCTGAGGAGCAGTACAGGTTTCCTATGCGCGCACCCATTGGAATCGGATCGTGATGCCCATGGCCTTCAATTTCATGGTTTGATCGGGTTTCGTTGATGTTTCCGATCACTTGGATTTGTATTTGACCGGACATTGGATACCGGAATGTTTTACGCGCAGCTTGGTAAGAGTTAAGGGGCCATGCCTCGAGGTATACATCAACCATAAATGGCTGATAAGCGAAGTCGTTCAAATAGACCCATTGCAGTGCTATATCGTCTACCGTGCCACCAGCTTTTTCCATAAAAACTCTCATGTTTTCAAAACACTTATCAGTTTGAGCATCTTCCCCAATTACCGGTTCAGAAGTTGATAAATCCCAAGGCACTATTACTGAAGAGAATACATAGCTACCCATTCTGACACCATTTGGTAATGGGTCTTTGTGAGTCAATCCTTGAATTTCTATGCTGGTTCTTTTTTCTCCGGCTACTCCAATTGCCTGTAGCTGGACCCCCCCCTTTCCGGCAGGAAGAGGGAACGAGGTGGTTTTTCGTGCTGGTCTATTGTTAGCGTCGGGAAATAACTCTAGCCAACCAGGATTGATATGCGCACGAAAGTCTTGATTGTCGATGAAATTTGTTATTAGGCCTATTTCATCTGTTGAATGCCCCGCAGCTTCTACCAATGTTTTCAAATTTCCCCAAGCATTTTTAAACTGAAGAGCAGGTTCTTCTGGGATTTCTCCTGTAGCCAAATTGATACCCGATATTCCAGATGTGAATAACAAGCCTCCAACCTCTACAAAATCGGGTGCGATACCTTCTTGAGAAGATAGCCCGGGAAGGTTGGTAATTTTTTTAAATTTACTTTGCGAAGGGGCAATATTAACGGCTAGGGGGATTGTTTTTGCGGGTCTAAGTGCTGGCCTAATATCTTTGTTTTGAAGACGCAGCATAGTTTCCGGTCCTACCAACGCTTCTGCACCTGCTAGGGCTAACTTTTCATCTTCGTCCTCGTTACCTGTTCCACTAACACCTATCCCTCCGATAACTTGGCTTCTGCGATGAATGGTTAACCCTCCATGGAGAGTAGTAATTTTATTATTGGACCAGTCTGCGATTGTACGACCGTCATGGGTGATTTGTTGACGGTAAATTGAAGTATCACGCCCGATGTAGGATGCAGTGTAAGCCTTCCGCTCAGCATTAAGTACATCACTGGCAGATGTACCATCTTGCCTGATCAATAGGACTATTTCGCCATTTTCATCTACTATCGCGACAGCAAAAGGATTTCCTGCAGAGATTCCTTTTGAAAGAATGGCGTCGATAGCCCTTTGAGCATCTTCTATCTCAAGAGTTTCTTTTGAGGGCATGACTAAACACCTTCAACTACAAATACATTCGACGTCGCTGCAGTTTCTCGTATGCCAATTATTGCTTGATATTCTTTTGAGTAATACCAATTGTTGAGGGAGTCCATATCAGGGAATTCAATGATTACTGTTCGCGCAGGTTCCCATTCACCTTCAAGAACCTTACTTCCCCCGCCACGAACTAGAAATTTACCGCCATACATGGCAATAGTATCGGGAACTTGACTGCTATAAGACTTGTAAGATTCAGGGTCATTTATACTCACATTTGCAACTACATAAGCACTCATAATTTATACCTCCAAAGCCTGTAATCCAATGCTTGCTAAAGCTTCATCTCGCATGGTTGAATTCCCGCTCATCGCGATTCCACCAATAACATGATTAGTCTTTGATTTAATGACCAGTCCTCCTTGGAGAGTAGTCAGTTTAGGGTCACCCCAATCTCCTAAGCTCCGACTAGAAGCTTTAACGAAATCATCACGAAACACGACCGTGTCAATACCAAGACGCGCAGCGGTATATGCTTTTGCGCGAGCTCTACCAAGCATTCTGGCGGGAGCCCCGTTTTGCCGCATACAAAGTACTTCAATGCCATTCGAATCAGTTATAGCTAATGCCCCTGGGCTGTCAGCTGAAGTCATAGCGTTAACGATGGCATCCCTAGCCTTTGTAGCTTCACTCAGGCTTATGCTCGTTGTTTCAAACATTAGTGCCCCCTTTAACTCAGGCATATTAATACTTTTGATATGCCTGAGGAAGAATTAGGAAACTTGATTGAGAAATCCGATCAGAAGCTGGTTGTACAGATCTGAATGCTCTATTTGAGGCCAATGCGCACAGTGCGGGAGGATGATGGTAGTGCAACTGGGTATAACCGAGCCCGCTTTGATTGCAGCATCCATTAAAATTTCTCGGTGCGTGCTAGGGTAAAACCAAATTTCATCCCTACCATGTAATAAAAGAGTAGGAACTTGAAGCAGATGTAAATAATCTACAGAACCGTCTGATCCTCGTCTTTTTATTTGGCCTAGGGAGTTTTCCTTTGCGAATTCATAAGCATCCCGATCATTAAGTGTGTTTAACCGGCAGCGGGTAATTTCATCCACCATCGGATGATCTCTGTCATAGAAGAAATCTGCTGTGGCTTTATACATATCTTCATAACTCAACTGAGGTTTAGAAAACATCTCCCTGCCAAAGTCCATACGAGGCGTAGCACGAACCGCCCCTAATTATCATACTACATTTGTCTCGACACTCGGATCACAACCACTGATCGTTAAGCTAAGGAACAATTCGGGGTCGTCTGAAGCAAACTTACTGATAGTCATTCCTCCCATGGAATTACCAACAAGATGAGGATTACGTATTTCTAAAGACTCAATAAATGTATGGAGGAAATAGACAGGCTTGGGGGTTTTTGCATTTGGATTGAGAGTTTTTGAGTTACCGAACCCCGGGGCATCCGGTGCTGTTACACGGAACCCTGCCTCTACTAGTG